>CAMDKE010000090.1 GCA_945901215.1 Comamonas sp. lk | reverse complement strand
TTGACCATGGCAAAACCACCATGGTTGATCAACTCCTACGCCAGTCCGGCACCTTTGCCGAGCACGAAAAAGTGGTTGACACCGTGATGGACAACAACGCGATTGAAAAAGAACGCGGCATCACGATTTTGGCCAAGAACTGCGCCGTGACCTGGGAAGGCACACACATCAACATCGTCGACACCCCTGGACACGCCGACTTCGGTGGCGAAGTGGAACGAGCCCTGTCCATGGTCGACGGCGTGGTGCTGCTGATTGACGCGCAAGAAGGCCCCATGCCGCAAACCCGTTTTGTGACTAAAAAGGCCTTGGCCCTGGGCCTCAAGCCCATTTTGGTTGTCAACAAGGTGGACAAACCCGGTGCGCGCCCCGACTTTGTGGTCAACGCCGCGTTTGACCTGTTTGACAAGCTCGGTGCAACCGATGAGCAGCTTGATTTTCCCGTGGTTTACGCCTCCGGTATCAACGGCTGGTCCTCGATGGTCGAAGGCGAGGCCGGTGAACAGTGGGGCCCAGACATGTCGGCCCTGTTCAACACCGTCCTGTCACACGTTCCGGCGCAAAAAGGCGACCCGTCAGCGCCCTTGCAGCTCCAAATTTCAGCGCTCGATTTTTCTACTTTTGTTGGACGCATTGGGGTCGGCCGAATAAGCCAAGGCACGATCAAGCCGATGATGGACGTGGTGGTGATGGAAGGCCTGGACGGTAAGCCCGTGAGAGGCCGGGTCAACCAGGTTCTGACCTTCCAGGGCTTGGAGCGAGTGCAGGCCACTGAAGCCGGCCCCGGCGAGATTGTGCTGATCAACGGCATTGCCGACGTCGGCATTGGCGTCACCATCACCGACCCGAGCAATCCGGCACCATTGCCTATGCTTAAGGTGGACGAGCCGACCTTGACCATGAACTTTTGCGTCAACACCAGCCCGCTGGCAGGCCGCGAAGGCAAGTATGTGACTAGCCGCCAAATCTGGGACCGCCTGCAAAAAGAGCTGCAACACAATGTGGCACTGCGCGTCAAAGAAACCGACGAAGAAGGTATTTTTGAAGTCATGGGCCGTGGCGAGTTGCACCTGACTATTCTTTTGGAAAACATGCGCCGCGAAGGCTACGAGCTGGCCGTGTCCAAGCCGCGCGTGGTGCTGCGTGATGTCAACGGTGAAAAGCACGAACCTATCGAGCTAGTGACGGCCGACATCGAAGAGCAACACCAGGGGGGCGTAATGCAAGCCCTGGGTGAGCGCAAGGGCGAGTTGGTGAACATGGAGCCGGACGGCCGGGGCCGTGTCCGCCTGGAATACCGCATTCCGGCGCGTGGTCTGATCGGTTTTACCAACGAATTTTTGAACTTGACCCGTGGATCGGGCCTGATTTCCAACATCTTTGACAGCTACGAGGCCCACAAGGGCGACATCGGCGGACGCAAAAACGGCGTGCTGATCTCCATGGATGCCGGTGAAATTTTCACCTACGCCCTGGGCAAACTCGACGACCGTGGCCGCATGTTCGTCAAAGCCAACGATCCGGTGTACGAGGGCATGATTGTGGGCATCCACAGCCGTGACAACGACCTGGTGGTCAACGCTACCCGTACAAAGCAATTAACCAACTTTCGTGTGTCCGGCAAGGAAGATGCGATCAAGATCACACCGCCAATTGACTGTACGCTGGAGTACGGTGTGGAATTTATTGAGGACGACGAGCTGGTGGAGATCACGCCCAAGTCGATCCGCCTGCGCAAGCGCCACCTGACGGAAAGCGAGCGAAAGCGCGCGGGCCGCTAAACGGCGGACGGGCCGATTCTGGGCCGAAATGGCCTAGACTTGACCAGCACCATTCAGCGCCCCTTGCGGCGCTGTTTTTTTGTGTTGAATGCGGTTTACTTTAACTGCGATGCGAAAGGGCTTGCACCATGTCCGAGTTTTTGATCACCGAAGTTTGCGGCAGGGTCGGCTTCATTACTTTGAACCGGCCCAAGGCGCTCAACGCCTTGAGCCTGGGTATGGTGCGTGGTTTGACCCAAGCGCTGCTGGCCTGGGAGCACGATCCGACGATCCAAGCCGTGGCCATTCGTGGCACCAACAAGCTGGGTAACTTTGGCGGCTTTTGCGCCGGCGGCGACATCCGGTTCTTTCACCAGGCGGCCTTGGGTGGCGACCCGGCGCTCGAGGACTTTTTCACCGAAGAGTACACGCTCAACCACCTGATTCACCGCTATCCCAAGCCCTATATCGCCTTCATGGACGGTATCGTCATGGGTGGTGGCATGGGCATAAGCCAGGGAACGCGCTACCGGCTGGTGACGGACAACACCAAAATGGCCATGCCTGAGACGCACATTGGCCTGTTCCCGGACGTGGGCGGCGGCTATTTCTTAAGCCGTTGCCCTGGTAGTGCCGGTGAGTGGTTGGCATTGACGGGTGCAGTGCTCAATGCCCAAGGGGCAATCGAGTTAGGTCTGGCGGATCGTTGCCTGGAGGCCAGCCGTCTAGAAGCCGCATGGGAGGCATTGGGCGGCTTGGTTTGGAACGCCGAACAGGCGCTGTTGCCGTGGCTTGCCGAATTTACGGCGGCGCCAAAGCTTTCGAGCGGATTGTCGCGGGAGGCCATTGACGGGGTTTTCTCACTCAATTCGGTCGTTGAGATGCTTCAAGCGCTGGAGGCGCAAAGCGACGACTGGAGCGAACATACCGCCACCACCCTGCGCCACCGCTCACCCTTGATGCTTCATGTGGTGCTGGAGCAGCTGCGCCGCGCCCGTGGCATGGGTTTGGCAGACAACCTGCGCATGGAACGGGACATGGTTCGCCATTGCTTCCATACGGCCCATTTGGCGCGCAGCGGCCCTGCGAGTGAAACCGTGGAAGGTATTCGCGCGCTGGCGGTCGACAAAGACCACCAGCCACGTTGGAACCCGGTGCGGGCGGAAGACGTGACGCCGGAGATGGTGGCGCCATTCTTTGTCAGCCCCTGGCCAGCTTCGGCGCACCCTCTGCGCGGGCTGAACTGAAAGGACGGCAGCCAATAACGGGCCTTGGGGCCCTTAGCGGTGATGCACCTTCATAGCGCGCTCAACCTCGCGCTTGCCTTCGCGGTCCTTGATGGTGTCGCGCTTGTCGTGTTCGGCCTTGCCCTTGGCCAAGGCGATTTCGCACTTGATCTTGCCAGCCTTCCAATGCAGGTTGATGGGTACCAAGGTGTAGCCTTTTTGCTCGACCTTGCCGATCAAGCGCTCAATTTCGGCCCTGTGCATCAGCAGTTTTTTGGTGCGCACTTTGTCCGGGCTGATGTGGCTTGACGCCGTGTTGAGCGGGTGGATCTGCAGGCCGATCAAAAACAGCTCTTTGTTGCGCACCACCACGTAGCCGTCAGTCAGTTGTACCTTGCCTTCGCGCAACGACTTCACCTCCCAGCCTTCGAGCACCAGACCGGCTTCAAAGCGCTCTTCGAAAAAATAGTTGTACGCGGCCTTTTTGTTGTCGGCAATGCGGGACGCGGTATCGGGTTTTTTGGCCATGCTTGGGAGGTGGGGGTGAAAGGCAGTTTCCAAAGAGAGCGTGACTACAATCCCGCACACCCTATTCTATGAAAACCGTTCACAAGTCCGTCCTGCTCTGGTACAGCCCCGAGGAAATGTACGCCCTGGTAACGGACGTGGACAAATACCCCCAGTTTTTACCTTGGTGCGACCACGCCAAGGTGCGTGATCAGGACCCGGCAGGCATGACCGCCGAACTGGGTATCGCATTTGGCGGTATCCACCAGCGCTTCGTGACCCGCAACACCCACGTGGCGTCCAGCCAAGTGAACCTCAAACTCGTTGAAGGGCCATTTTCGCAGTTGGAAGGACAGTGGAAATTCTTGCCGGTGGGCGACGCGTCCCAGCGCGCGTGCAAGGTGGAGCTTTCCTTGCACTATGGTTTTGCCAGCACGACGCTTGGGCGCCTCGTTGGGCCGGTATTTGACAAAATTGCATCGACCCTGGTGGACGCTTTCGTCAAGCGCGCATCCCAGGTGTATGGCGACTGAAGCGACCATGCAAAAGCCCATCACCATCACTGTGGTCTATTCAGCCCAAGCCCGCGCTGTGCAAGAGTTTTCCTTGGCAATCGAGACCGGATCACGGATTGAGGAGATCCTGCCCGAGGTGGCCACACGCCTAGGCTTTACACCCGAGCAGCTCGGTGATGTGGGAACCGGTGTTTGGGGTAAACGCGTACCCGTGAGCCACCTGTTACGTGACGGCAACCGCCTGGAACTCTACCGACCGTTGACGGTAGACCCCAAGGTGGCTCGGCGCGAGCGCTTTGTGCGCCAAGGCGCCAAATCTGCTGGATTGTTCGCCAAACGCAGGACAGGGGCCAAAGCGGGATACTGAATTGTGTGGCTCCAAGCGCCCAAGGCACGCGGGTACAATCGGTTTTTTGGAGCTTTGACATGCGCCTTATCGGCAAAGCGCTGACCTTCGACGATGTGTTGTTGGTGCCAGCGTACTCCCAGGTCCTGCCTAAGGACACCTCACTTTCCACCCAGTTTTCCCGCAACATCGCGCTTAATTTGCCCCTGGTGTCCGCCGCCATGGACACGGTGACCGAGGCGCGTTTGGCGATTGCCATTGCCCAAGAAGGCGGGATCGGTATCGTGCACAAAAACCTCAGCGCAGCCGATCAAGCCGCGCAGGTGGCCAAGGTTAAGCGCTACGAGAGCGGCGTGTTGCGCGACCCGGTGGTTATCACTCCGCATTTCACGGTACGCGAAGTCATGGCTTTGTCGGATCAGCTGGGTGTATCCGGATTTCCGGTATGCGACGGCGGCAAGGTGGTCGGTATCGTCACCGGGCGCGATTTGCGCTTTGAGACGCGCTACGACCAACCGGTCAGCGCGATCATGACGCCACGCGAAAAGCTCATCACCGTGCCCGACGGCACCACGCTGGTTGAGGCCAAGGCGCTGCTCAACAAATACAGGCTGGAGCGCCTGCTGGTGGTCAACGACGCCTTTGAGCTCAAAGGCCTGATCACCGTCAAAGACATCACCAAGCAAACCAGCTTTCCCAACGCCGCGCGCGACGCCCTTGGCAAACTGCGCGTGGGCGCCGCGGTGGGCGTGGGCGAGGGGACCGAAGAGCGGGTGGAGGCCTTGGTCAACGCCGGCGTAGACGCCATCGTCGTTGACACGGCGCACGGCCACAGCCATGGCGTGATCGAGCGCGTGCGCTGGGTAAAGAAGAATTTTCCGCAGGTCGACGTCATTGGCGGCAACATTGCCACTGGGGCAGCGGCCTTGGCACTGGTAGAAGCGGGTGCGGACGCGGTCAAGGTGGGTATTGGCCCTGGCTCGATTTGTACTACCCGCATCGTGGCCGGCGTGGGCGTGCCGCAAATCATGGCCATCGACAGCGTGGCCATGGCCTTGCGCGGCACCGGTGTGCCCTTGATTGCCGACGGCGGTGTACGCTACAGCGGCGACATTGCCAAGGCCCTGGCGGCAGGCGCTGGCACGGTCATGATGGGCAGCATGTTTGCGGGCACCGAAGAGGCGCCGGGCGAGGTGATTTTGTACCAAGGCCGCAGTTACAAGAGCTACCGTGGCATGGGCAGCATTGGCGCCATGCAACAAGGCAGCGCGGATCGCTATTTTCAGGAATCGAGCACCGGTAACCCTAACGCCGACAAACTGGTGCCCGAAGGCATTGAAGGCCGCGTGCCCTACAAAGGCTCCATGGTCTCCATCATTTTCCAAATGTCCGGTGGCATTCGCGCCAGCATGGGCTATTGCGGCTGCGCCACCATTGCCGACATGCAGAACAAAGCCGGGTTTGTGGAAATCACGACGGCCGGCATCCGCGAAAGCCATGTGCACGATGTGCAAATCACCAAAGAAGCGCCAAATTACCGTGCAGACTAGGCAGTTTTGACCCCTAAGGCGTCTGGTTCCAGACGCCTTTTTTTGTTTCTCCCCCTTGATAACTTGAAGCGCCATGCAGCATTCCAAAATTCTGATCCTCGATTTCGGCTCCCAGGTCACCCAGCTGATTGCGCGCCGCGTACGCGAGGCCCATGTGTATTGCGAGGTTCATCCTTGCGACGTGTCAGACGATTGGGTGCGTGCCTATGCGGCGGATGGGGCTTTGAAGGGTGTCATCCTGTCAGGAAGCCACGCCAGCGTCTACGAAGAAACTACCGACCACGCCCCCGCTGCGGTGTTTGAGCTTGGGGTGCCGGTGCTGGGCATTTGCTACGGCATGCAAGCCATGGCGCAGCAACTTGGCGGCAAGGTCGAAGGCGGCCACACCCGCGAGTTTGGCTACGCCGAGGTGCGCGCCCATGGCCATACCGCCTTGCTTAAAGATATTGCCGACTTCACGACGTCCGAGGGCCACGGCATGCTCAAGGTCTGGATGAGCCATGGCGACAAGGTGACCGCATTGCCACCGGGCTTTAAGCTGATGGCCAGCACGCCGAGTTGCCCGATTGCGGGCATGGCCGACGAGGTACGGCGCTTTTACGCCGTGCAGTTTCACCCCGAGGTGACCCATACCTTGCGAGGCCAGGCGCTGCTCAGCCGCTTTGTGCTGGATATTTGCGCCGCCCGGCCCGATTGGGTGATGCGCGACCACGTGGCCGAGGCTGTGGCCAAAATCCGAGAACAAGTGGGGGACGAAGAGGTGATTTTGGGCCTGTCCGGCGGCGTGGATTCTTCAGTAGCAGCCGCGCTGATTCACCGCGCCATTGGCGAACAGCTCACCTGCGTGTTTGTGGACCACGGCTTGCTGCGCCTGAATGAGGGCGACATGGTGATGGAAATGTTCGTCGGCAAACTGCAAGCCAAGGTGATTCGGGTGGATGCCAGCGAACTGTTTTTGGGCAAGCTGGCGGGCGTGAGCGAGCCCGAGGCAAAACGCAAGATCATTGGCGGTCTGTTTGTGGACGTATTTAAGGAACAAGCCGCAAAGCTTAAAGCCGCAGGTGGCGGGCACAAGGGTGCGAGCTTCCTGGCCCAAGGAACGATATACCCCGACGTCATCGAGAGCGGCGGCGCCAAGAGCAAAAAAGCCGTCACCATCAAAAGTCACCACAACGTGGGCGGCTTGCCCGAACAGCTGGGTCTGAAGCTGCTGGAGCCGCTGCGCGACCTGTTCAAAGACGAGGTGCGCGAACTCGGTGTGGCCTTGGGGCTTCCACACGACATGGTGTACCGCCACCCCTTTCCCGGACCCGGCTTGGGCGTGCGGATTTTGGGCGAGGTCAAGAAAGAATACGCTGAACTGCTGCGCCGTGCCGACGCCATCTTTATTGAAGAACTGCTCGGCACGCCCTACGTTCCCGTAGCGGACGAAGCCGTCGGCGCGTCCGGCGTGCCGAAAAACTGGTACGAGGCCACCAGCCAGGCTTTCACCGTGTTCTTGCCCGTCAAGAGCGTGGGCGTGATGGGCGACGGCCGTACCTACGACTATGTGGTGGCCCTGCGCGCCGTACAAACCAGTGACTTCATGACCGCCGACTGGGCTGAGTTGCCTTACGCGCTGCTTAAAAAAGTGTCTGGGCGCATCATTAATGAGGTACGCGGGATCAACCGGGTGACCTACGACGTGAGCAGTAAGCCGCCGGCGACCATCGAGTGGGAATGAGTTGCGATATTTTTGCTGTGCAGTAAATATTGCCTTAAGTCTGAATATTCTATAAAGTGCCTTATTTCGCTGAGCAGCGAATAACCCATAAGGCATTGGTCGTGAACACATCTGAAGTCGAGAGCGCGTTGATCGCCGAACTCCTGGAAGCCCTGTGGGCCCTCCCGGACGTGACGGCCGATCTCGCGTGCCAGGGCGACTCTGGCGGGCAGGCCGCGGTGAACGATGTTTCAGTCTCGATGCAGGTTGCCGGCCGTCCCTTGACGCTGCTGGTCGGGATCCGAAAGGCGCTCTATCCGCGGGATGTCCGGCAGGCACTTTGGCAGATCCGGGATGCGGCGTCGCGCCGCAGTGGCGATGCCAGCGCAGAAGGCGCCGTGCCGTTGCTCGCGGCCGAATCGATCTCTCCGGGCGCCAAAGACCTGCTGAAAACGGAGCGAGTCGGTTATTTCGACGCCGGGGGTAGCCTGTACCTCCCCGCACCGGGGGCGCTCTTCTTCGTGGACAAGCCACCGTCGAAGTCGACCTCCCGGGCCATCCGTTCGCTGTTTTCCGGGCGTCGCGCTCACGTGTTGCATGGCCTGCTGATGCGCCGCGAGGATTGGCTGGGTGTGACCGAGCTGGCCGAGGACGTCTCGGCATCCCCGTCGACGGTGTCGATGGTCTTGACCGAACTGGAACGACTCGACTGGCTGGATTCACGGGGGCAGGGGCCTGGCAAGCAGCGGCGCGTGAGTCAGCCTGCGGCCCTGCTGGATGCCTGGGCCACGAGCCTGCGGCAACAACCGGCTGCGGCGATGCGCAGGTTCTTCGTTCCTTCCATGAAGGTCGACGCCCTGGCCGCAGGACTCGACGATGTGTGTTCTTCACATGGGATCGACTACGCGGTCACCCACGAAGCGGCTGCCCAGCGCTATGCCCCATTTCTGTCGAACGTCTCCCAGGTTCGCATCCGCATGCCGGCCGGTTTGGCCACCGAGGCTGCGCTGGATGAGCTGGGCGCCCGACCCGTCAGTGAGGGCGCGAATCTGGTGGTCATCGACGCCAAGTCCCCAGGGGATCTGCTGTTCGGGCAGCGGGTGGACGGTGTCTGGCTGGCCAGCCCGATCCAGACCTACCTGGACCTAGTGCGCGCCGAGGGGCGCGCCAAGGAATTGGCCGAGCACCTGCGCAGGGAAAGGATCGGCTTCTGATGGTCAAACCTTTGCACTTCGGCGGATACAGCCATGCCTACACCGTGGACTGCGAGCGTGTACTCGTCACGCTGTTGCGCGGGCTCGGGCCCTGGAAGGAGTCGGTCTTCCTGGTCGGAGGTCTGACGCCGCGCTATCTGGTGCCCCAGCGTCCACCCGACGTGCCTGCACACGCCGGCACGCTGGATGTCGACATCGTCATCGATCTGCAGCTCCTGGCGGACACCGACGCGTACCACTCGCTGGAGGACAACCTGAAGCGCATGGGGTTCGAGCGCGCTGTCAACGAACAGGGGTTGAAGCTTTCATGGCGATGGCAGACGCGCACAGAGCACGGCGCGCTGATGGTGCTGGAGCTCTTGGCCGATGCGCCCGAGATCGCCGGGGGCCGGGTTCAGCCGTTGCCGACGGAAGGCACGATCTCGGCGCTCAACATTCCGCATTCGTCCATCGTTTTTGACCTGCATCAGGTCACAGAGATCCGCGCGGAGCTGCTGGGCGAGAACGGCATGGCCACCGAACGCGTCAAGCATGCGGACATCGT
>CAMDKE010000089.1 GCA_945901215.1 Comamonas sp. lk | reverse complement strand
CGTCCTGCACCATTTCCTTTTGGGCCTGCGTGCCTTGCATCATGGCCAGCAGTGCCTCAAAACCCTGGCGCTGATGGAAGGACTCCTCCTTGCAGACACGGATCATGGCCCGCGCATAAGGGCCGTAGCTGCAACGGCACAAGGGAATCTGGTTCATGATGGCTGCACCGTCCACCAGCCAGCCAACCACGCCCACGTCAGCCCAGCTCAGTGTGGGGTAATTGAAGATAGAGCTGTACTTGGCCCGTCCGCTATGCAAGCCCTCGAGCATTTGGTCACGGCTGGTGCCCAGGGTCTCAGCCGCGCTGTACAGGTACAGACCGTGCCCGCCTTCGTCTTGGACCTTGGCGACCAGGATGGCCTTGCGCTTGAGGCTGGGCGCGCGGCTGATCCAGTTGCCCTCAGGCAGCATGCCCACGATTTCACTATGGGCGTGCTGGCTAATCTGGCGCACCAAAGTTTTGCGGTAGGCCTGTGGCATCCAGTCCTTGGGCTCGATCTTGCCGTCAGCGTCAATCACGGCGTCAAACCGCAGTTGGGCCTGCTCCAGTGCGAGCTGTTGGGAGGCCGATGCCAGTGGCACCGCGACCGCAGTTTCGACCGGCGCACTGTGGCCGTCGGGGACATTGAAAGACTGGGTGTACATGGTGCTCTGCTGGTCCTGAAAAATTATTGGGCAAACGCCCAGTCGCCGCCCTTGACCTGCAACTTGCGAAACGAGGCCAGGTCCAAGCCCGTATGGTCTGCGGGCCACATGGTGACGGCGCCGCTTGGTCCCACGTAGCCCTTGGTTGATTCAATGGCAACCGGACCGATAACCGACAACACCGAACCGATACGGATGGGTTCAACCGCCAGGGTGCCCCAGGCCGTGCAGGCCATGGCAACAGCCAGCGCCAATGTCCGAACGGTTCGGCATTTGCTTTGAAGAGTCGTACTCACAAAGTGTCCCCTCGTTGAAATAGTGGGCTAACGGGGTAAAAAAACAGGGCACCGGTCAAGGGGCCAGGCGGGGGCGCTGGTCAATGACCCGCACTGCTTTGCCGGTCAGAGTGCGGGGCAGGGTTTCGCAGTCAAGCACATGCACCTGGGTCGAGATGCCCACCAGTGTCTTAATGCGCTGGCGCAATTGGGCGCCAATGTGCGCGCGCGCCTCGTCATTGGTACGCCCCGACAACTCGCGCGTGAGCTCGCAACGCACCTCCACGTTGTCCAGAGCACCCTCTCGGCTCACCTGGATCTGGTAGTTGCCGGTCAGTTGGGGGTCGCGCAAGATTTGCTCTTCAATCTGGGTGGGGAAGACATTGACACCGCGGATAATGAGCATATCGTCCGAACGGCCGGTAATTTTGCCCATGCGCCTGAAGCTGCGTGAAGTCGGGGGCAGCAGCCGCGTGAGGTCGCGGGTGCGGTAACGAATCACCGGCATGGCTTCTTTGGACAAGGAGGTGAACACCAGTTCGCCATATTCCCCGTCGGGCACCAATTCGCCGGTATCGGGATTAATGATTTCGGGGTAGAAGTGGTCTTCCCAGACGACCGGGCCGTCTTTGGACTCAATGCACTCGCTGGCGACGCCTGGCCCCATCACCTCGGACAGTCCATAAATATCTACCGCGTCGAGCCCCAGGCGCCGCTCGATTTCGAGGCGCATGCCCTCGCCCCAGGGTTCGGCGCCAAAAATACCCACCTTGAGCGAACACTGGGCCGGGTCCAGACCCTGGCGCTCGAACTGTTCGGCGATCACCAGCGCGTAGGAAGGCGTGACCATGATGATGTCGGGCCGAAAATCATGGATCAGCTGCACCTGTTTTTCCGTCTGACCACCAGACATAGGCACCACCATGCAACCCGCGCGCTCGGCGCCGTAGTGGGCGCCCAAGCCGCCCGTGAACAGTCCATAGCCGTAGGAAATATGGCAGATATCGCCTGGCCGCCCCCCAGCGGCGCGAATCGAGCGGGCCACCAGATCGGCCCAGGTGTCGATGTCCTTCAGGGTATAGCCCACCACTGTCGGTTTGCCCGTAGTCCCGGATGAGGCATGGACCCGCGCCCTTTGGTTTTGTGGCACGGCGAAGAGGCCAAAGGGATAGTTGTCGCGCAAGTCTTGTTTGGTGGTAAACGGAAACTTGGCCAGGTCGGCCAGGGTGCGCAGATCAGCGGGGTGCACGCCTGCGGCGTCAAATTTGTGGCGGTAGTGCGCCACATTGCTGTACGCGTGTTGCAGCGTCCATCGCAAGCGCTGGATCTGCAGGGCCGTTATCTCATCGCGGCTGGCCGTTTCGATGGCTTCCAGGTCACCTGGGGCGGGGGCTCTTACCGACATGTGGGCGTCTCCTGGGGAAAGTTCGGTGTTTTTAGCGCGGCAACCGGCACGCTCAGATGTCGACCACGTGGCCGCCGATACGGTGGCTTTTGCCACGAAACAGGGCAATGGTCTTCTCATTAGTGTGAACGCGCACGTCATAAATGCCTGTGCGTCCACTCAGAGTCTGCTCGCGAGCTTCGGCTATCAGCACCTCACCCTCCAGGGCGGGGGCCAAGAAATCAACCGTGCAGGCAGCAGCCACGGTTTTGATGTTGTAGCTGTTGCATGCATAGGCAAATGCGGTGTCCGCCAGCGCAAAGATGTAGCCGCCGTGGCAGGTCTGGTGGCCGTTCGTCATATCAGCGCGCACGCGCATCGAAAGCACGGCCCCACCGGCTTGCACATCCAGAATCTGCACACCAAGACCCTGGGCGGCGCGATCCTTGTCCAACATCCCTCGGGCTACCGCCTGGGCAAGCACCAAGGGGTCGGGGGCGCTGCCTGGCGCGAGCAAAAGCTTATCGACCACAGCGAATCCTGCGAGCGCACCTGCGGCACCCAGCGGTGCAAAAACCCACGATCAGCGGCGATTCCATTTCTCCGTCTCCAACAAAAGTTTTCAATTTTCGAGCCCAGCGCACGCTTTCTTAGCCTCAAAAGCAAGAATTGAGAATATCACATCTGATACAAATAACTCTCAAGATGAATTTTTATGTATCATGATTAACCCTAAGACCACCAACAGCAAGCACGCCTTTGTTAGGCCGCGCGGCCTTTCTGTGTGAACCCACTTATTCAGAGCCATATCCAAGCCTTCGGTCAACAACCACGTATGCAAGCGGGTTCTTTGATCGTTTCAGTGTTTGGAGACGCCCTCTTTCCTCGGGGCGGTGGTATCTGGGTGGGCAGCCTGGTGCAGTTGCTCGAACCACTGGCCCTGAACGAGCGCCTGGTGCGCACCGCGCTCTTTCGTCTGGTCAAGGAAGACTGGGTGCGGCCGCAGGTGCGCGGCCGCCGATCGGACTACTTCCTCAGCCCGACCGGCCGACACCGGATTGTCGAAGCTTCGCGCCATATCTATGCCAGTACCGACCCTGTGTGGGACCAGCGCTGGCGTCTCATTGTCAGCACGCCTGAGCTCCATGCCAAAGAACGCGAGGCGCTGCGCTCTGCGCTTTTTTGGCATGGTTTTGGCAGCCTCGGACCCTCCGTCTTTATTCATCCCAGCGCCGATTTAGGTGCTGTATTTGATGCATTGCTGGACGAAGGTTTGGGCGCTCTGCGCCAGTCGCTGCTGCCGCTGCTGGCGGCAGAGTCGGGTTTTGCCGGCGCTGCCAGCAGCGCCGAGGTAGTCAAGCGCGCCTGGGATCTGGAACAACTGGGCCTGCGCTACACCAGCTTTGTGCAAACCTACCAGCCGCTGCTCGAAGTGGCGCGCTTGCATGGCGCCCACTTCAGCAGCCCCACGGGCCCCGGCGAAATCAACGATCAGAGCGCATTTTTATTGCGCATTCTGCTCATCCACGACTACCGCCGACTATTGCTTCGTGACCCCGAACTGCCCGCCGCGCTGCTGCCGCCAGCCTGGCCGGGCCAAACCGCGAGGCTGCTTTGCCAAGAGCTGTACCGGCGCCTACTGGCGGGGTCGGAGCGGCACCTAGACCGTCACTGCCGCTTGGCAGACGGCAACACTCCAGGGCCCATCGGTGCGTCTTTGGCACGCTTTCAAGCCACCGACCCCCTGCATTCCAAGGGGTAAACCCGAGGCATCGCAACCAATCTGATACTTTATTGGAGGCTGTTGCACTTTTTTGTATCACCCGATAGAGCTTCAACTCGCCCAGCTTCTCCAACTCCTGTTCTCCACTTCAGAACATCCACTTCGGCGGCGTCAAAGCCTTGCAGGATGCGAGCTTTTCCATGGACGCAGGCAGGGTGCACGCCGTCATCGGCCCCAACGGCGCGGGTAAAGCAATCCTGTTTAACCTGATCACCAGCCGGCATTGGCCCAGCACTGGGGATATTCGGCTCGGCGGTGCGCTCCGATTTGCGTGCGCGCCGTGGCATTGGCCGTAGCCCGGAAGGCCGCCAGGTATTTGGCCTCCCGCATGACCCTATTGCTGGTGGAGCAAAACGACATCGCCGCCTTGGGTCTAGCCAATCGTGGCTATGTGCTGAAGACCGGAACGATCAGTCTGTCTGGCACGGGCGAGGAACTGCTGGCCAATGACCGCGTGCGTTTCGCCCATTTGGGGATCTGAACCCAAAGGAGGTACCTCGGTCGCCTCCGTTGCACCCACAAGCATCGCGCAACCGCTATGTCGCCAAGAAATCAGGCTGGGTTTAGTTCTCCAAACCCACCCCCACCCGGCGTGCTAACCTCAAACACATCACCGATTTGCATTTGGGCTTGCCCAATGTGCGCCAGCTCTTCTACAGAGCCATCAGCACGCAACACGCGGTTAATGCCCACCTGCCCAGCCTGGCCGCCAGCGGCACCGAAAGAAGCATGAACGCGCCCATTGGACAGGATGCTGGCCGTCATGGTTTCGAGAAATCGAACGCGGCGCACTCCGCCGTTGCCGCCGTGCCAGCGCCCAGAGCCACCGGAGCCGGCGCGGATTTCATAGCTGTCAAGACGCACCGGAAAGCGAAACTCCAGCACCTCGGGGTCGGTCAGGCGAGAGTTGGTCATATGCGTCTGCACCACGTCGGTTCCGTCAAAACCGTCGCCAGCGCCGGAGCCGCCCGAGATCGTCTCGTAGTACTGGTAGCGTGCGTTGCCAAAAGTGAAATTGTTCATGGTGCACTGGCTTGCCGCCATGACACCTAGCGCGCCGTATAGGGCATTCGTGATGCAACTCGATGTTTCCACATTGCCCGCTACGACTGACGACGGCGGATTTGGATTGAGCATAGAGCCAGCCGGGATGATGACCGAAAGCGGTTTGAGGCAACCCGCATTGAGCGGAATGTCGTCATCGACCAGGCTGCGAAAAACATAGAGCACGGCGGCCATGCAGACCGCGGTTGGGGCGTTGAAGTTATTCGTCTGTTGAACGGAGGTACCGGTGAAATCGATCACCGCACTGCGTTGGTCGGTGTTGACGCGGATCGCAACTTGAATCTGCGCGCCGTTGTCCAAAGGCAGCGTGTAACTGCCATCCTTTAGCTTCGTGATCACGCGGCGCACCGATTCCTCCGCATTGTCCTGCACGTGGCGCATATAGGCCTGCACCATATCTAGACCGAAGTGCTCGACCATCTTGCGCAATTCCTGTACGCCCTTCTCATTTGCGGCGATCTGTGCTTTCAAGTCGGCCAGATTCTGTTGTGGATTGCGACTAGGGTATTTTCCACTTTGCAATAAGGCGATGATCCGCGCCTCCTGCAACACCCCGCGGTCTACCAGTTTCACGTTATTGATTTGCACGCCCTCCTCTTCGATGGTGGTCGAGAACGGTGGCATCGAACCCGGCGTGATGCCTCCTATGTCGGCATGGTGCCCGCGTGAGCCGACATAGAAACTCGGAGCATCACCCACCAGGTAGACCGGTGTGATGACGGTGATATCGGGCAGGTGCGTGCCCCCGTGATACGGGTCGTTAAGCACAAAGACGTCGCCGTTGTGCATGCTTTTGGCATTCTCGCGAATAACGGTCTTGATGCTCTCGCCCATCGAACCCAGGTGCACCGGCATGTGCGGCGCATTCGCAATTAAGTTGCCAACCGCGTCGAAGAGCGCACAGCTGAAATCCAAGCGCTCCTTGATGTTTACCGAGTAGGCTGTGTTCTGAAGTTGCAGGCCCATCTGCTCGGCAATGTTCATGAACAAGTTGTTGAACACTTCAAGCAACACCGGGTCAACCGTGGTTCCGGCACCAAAGGTCTGCGCACGCGGCGCCATGCGGCTCAAGGCCAGGTGATCGAAGGCCGTTACGTCGGCGCTCCAACCGTCCTCCACCACGGTCGTCGCATTCTGCTCTGCGATGATGGCCGGGCCGAGCACGCAGTCCCCTGGGCGCAGATCCTCACGCCTCAGCAGCGCGGCATGTAGCCAGCGCCCACCACAGTACATCGGAATCGTCTCACGCACGACGCCGCAGGCATGCAAATCGCGCCGGACCTGCAATTCATAGCAGGGCTCGACCGGTGCGTCACCGGCGACCACCGCCTCTACCGAAACCGCCTCCACCATCAGTGCTTTACCCTGCATCAGAAAAGCAAAACGCTGCCGATAAGCGACTTCGAAGCCAGCCACTACAGCGGCCACAATCACATCGGGCGCGGCGCAAGCAGCCGGTGCATACGCCACCAGCAACGCCGCGTCGCTACCCTCGTAGCGCACGTGCACCCGCCGATGCACTGTAATGCCACCCTGGCTTACCTGCTGTCGTACCAGTTCATCCCGCGCCTGAGCCGCCAGGCCTTCCAGTTGCAAGGTGATCTGCGGCAGTGCTTGTACGTCTAGCTCGAGTTCCACCGCCTGCTCACGAATCACGCTCTGGTCAGCCAGCCCCATGCCGTACGCCGACAGCACGCCCGCCAGCGGGTGCACGAGGACGCTCGTCATCCCCAGCGCATCAGCAACCAGACAGGCATGCTGGCCACCGGCACCGCCGAAGCACTGCAACGTGTAGCGCGTTACGTCGTAGCCGCGCGCAACCGAAATCTTCTTAATGGCGTTGGCCATCTGCTGCACGGCGATGCGGATGAAACCCTCGGCCACATCTTCCGCGGTGCGGCCGGTCTGCGCCGCGAGTACCCCAAATTTATCGCGAACAACAGCATCGTCGAGCGCCTCGTTTGCCGACGGGCCAAATACCTTGGGAAAGTAGCGCGGCACGATCTTGCCGAGCAAAACGTTGGCGTCGGTCACCGCCAGCGGGCCACCACGCCGGTAACTCGCCGGCCCTGGATTCGCACCGGCGCTCTGCGGCCCAACGCGAAAGCGTGAACCGTCAAAGGACAAAATCGAACCACCGCCTGCCGCTACCGTATGGATACTCATCATCGGTGCGCGCATTCGCACGCCGGCAACCTGCGTCTCGAACTCGCGTTCAAACTCGCCGGCAAAATGCGAGACATCGGTGGATGTTCCGCCCATGTCGAACCCGATCACTTTTCCAATCCCGGCGATGGCTGCCGTGCGTGCCATTCCGACAATTCCACCCGCCGGGCCGCTCAGTATCGCGTCCTTTCCAGCAAAAGCGTGGGCATCAGTCAGGCCGCCGGACGACTGCATGAAGAACAGGTTGACCCCCGGCATCTGCAGCGCTACCCGCGCTACGTAGCGACGCAGGATCGGTGACAAATAGGCATCGACCACTGTCGTATCACCGCGACTGACGAACTTCATCATGGGACTGGTTTCATGCGAGATACTGATCTGCGTGAAGCCGACCGCAGCAGCAATCGCCTTGGCTGTCAGTTCATGCGCCGTGTAGCGGTAGCCATGCATGAAGACGATGGCGACGCTACGCAGACCGCCCTCGAAATGCGCTTGCAACTCACGTTTAAGCTGCGCTTCATCCAGCGACACGACCACATCGCCGTGAGCGCCGACGCGCTCCTGCGCCTGCACCACAGCGCTGTAGAGCAACTCAGGCAGCATGATGTTGCGGTCAAAAATGCGCGGACGGTTCTGATAGGCGATGCGTAGCGCATCACGAAAACCCTGGGTTGTCACCAGCAGCGTTGGCTCACCCTTGCGCTCGAGGAGTGCATTGGTTGCCACCGTCGTTCCCATCTTCACGCAGTCCACCAGCTCGGGGGTAACCGGCTGATCAGCGCGCAGACCGAGCAGATGCCGAATGCCTGCCACAGCCGCGTCCGAATACTGCTCCGGGTTCTCGCTGAGCAGTTTGTGCGTTAGCAGGCTGCCATCGGGCCGGCGCCCCACCACGTCGGTAAAGGTGCCCCCGCGATCAATCCAAAATTGCCAGCGATTCGGCATTGCGGTTGGCCGGTTCATACAAGCGTCTTCCATCATTTTTTCACCAGGGACTGCAAATGATCCGCCCACTTAAAGGCAGGCTAATGGCTGTCACTGCATCCCCTTGGGATTGCTGACATTACAAGTCACAATGCTTGCTAGTTCAACCCCGCCGATTCGAAAAAAAGCCAAAAAACTTAAACCTGATCGCCTTTGGTCAGAGCGCCATAGACCACCAAGTTGGTTCCGGTGATCAATCTGGTAGGCCAATGGCGCCACCCTTAGGGAGAGATTGAAATAAAAAAAGGCAACGCGCCGTTAATACGAACTGGACACGCCGGTATATTCGCTGACGATATCCAAGTCGCCTAAATGATCCCGAGGAATTTCACCGGTGATTTGACCACGCTTGATCACCAGCACACGCTCCGATACCGCTGCGATGAAGTCTAGATTTTGCTCTACCAACACAATGGTAAGCGAGCGCTGTTGACGCAGCGAGGTGAGCGTCTCGGCCATTTCTTCGATGATGGAAGGTTGTATACCCTCGGTGGGCTCATCGAGCAACAGCAACTGCGGATCACCCGCTAAAGCGCGGGCCAGAGCCAAGAGTTGTTGCTCACCGCCGGACAAAGATCCGCCCATGCGATCCAGCAAAGGCTTTAGGCGCGGAAAGTCGTTAAGCAAGACGTCGAGATCTTCAGTAGTTGCGCGACCCCGTTTGACCCAGCCCATGCGCAAGTTGTCGGTGACCGACAAATTCGGAAATATTTCACGGCCTTGCGGCACATAAGCCATACCCGATTTAGCACGCTGATTGGGCTGCATCCGGCTGACGTCTTTGCCATTGAAATGGACAGTGCCTTGCGTGGGCAACAATGCACCGATGATGCTGCGCAACATAGTGGTTTTGCCCATACCGTTGTGCCCCAAAATACCAACGGCTTGCCCTTGGGTGATGTGCAAATCAATGCCGCGCAACACTGGAATGCTCCCGTAACCTGCGTGGAGCTTTTGAATGTTAAGCATGCAGCTTCCTTCTGTTATGCGGCTTTTTTGCCCAAGTAGACTTGGCGCACCGTAGGATTGTTCATCACGGCGTCAGGCATGTCTTCAAGAAGTATGGCGCCTTGGTGGAACACGGTGACCATCTTGGCGATCATGCGAATGAAACTCAT
>CAMDKE010000088.1 GCA_945901215.1 Comamonas sp. lk | reverse complement strand
CCGTGCAAAGTGCGGCGTACAGCTCACGGGCTTGGGCGCGCTCGGCAGGGCTGAGGTAGCCATTGCGCGAGGACATGGCCAGACCGTCGGAGGCGCGTTGGGTGTCGCCACCGACCACGTCCACGGGCAGGTTGAACTGCTGCGCCATCTGGCGGATCACCATCAGTTGCTGGTAATCTTTTTTGCCAAACACCGCCGTGCGCGCCTGCGTGCACGCCAGCAGCTTCATCACCACCGTACACACACCGGCAAAAAAGCCAGGGCGAAACTCACCTTCGAGCACATCGGCCAAAGCGGGCGTGGGCTCGACTTTGAATGTTTGTGGCTCTGGATACAGCACCTGCTCCGACGGTGCAAAGACCACGTCGCAGCCCGCTGCCTTGAGTTTTTCGCAGTCGGCGGCCAATGTGCGCGGATAGTTGTCAAAGTCGTCTGAGGGGCCGAACTGTATGCGGTTGACAAAAATCGTTGCCACCGTAACGTCTCCCAAAGGCTTGGCCTGCTGCACCAGCGCCAGGTGCCCTTCGTGCAAATTGCCCATGGTGGGAACCACGGCGGGGTGCTTGTAAGGCGCTAGTGCGCTTCGCAGCGCGGGCAGGGTGTGAACAATGTGCATCGATTGCAAAGTCAATAAAAATCAGAACCACCGGTGGGCGCAGGCATCCGCCTTCGCGGCCACCGCGCTACCAGGCATGTAGGGCATCGACCGGAAAACTGCCATCCTTCACGGCGGCGACATAGGCCTGCATCGCTTGGCGAATGGAGTCGGAGCCCTCCATGAAATTGCGCACGAACTTGGGGCACTTGCCCAGGTTCACGCCCAGCATGTCGTGCAGCACCAGGACTTGCCCGGCAGTGCCCTTGCCCGCGCCAATGCCGATGGTGGCGCAGTGTTGGAGTTCGCGGGTCAGTTTGGCTGAGAGCTGTGCGGGCACCATTTCCAGCACCAGCATGGAGGCGCCGGCGTCTTGCAGCGCGTGGGCCTCGCGCGCAAGCAGTTCGGCGCTGGCGTCTGATTTGCCTTGCACGCGGTAACCGCCCAGGGCGTGCACGGTCTGGGGCGTCAGGCCCAGGTGGGCGCACACCGGAATGCCGCGTTCCACCAAAAACCGCACCACCTCGGTGGTCCAGCCCCCGCCCTCTAACTTGATCATGTGGGCCCCGGCATGCATCAGCACTGCGGCGCTGCGAAAGGCCTGTTCCCTGGACTCCTGGTAGGTGCCAAAAGGCAGGTCGGCAATCATCCATGCCGTGCCTTGGGCCCGGCGGATTCCGCGCGAGACGCTCTCGGTGTGGTAACGCATGTGTTCCAGGCTTACGCCCACGGTGCTGTGTAAGCCCTGGCACACCATGCCCAGCGAATCGCCCACCAGGATGCACTCCACACCGGCGTCGTCGGCTACGGCTGCAAAGGTGGCGTCGTAGGCGGTCAGCATGGTGATCTTCTCGCCACGGCCGTGCATTTCCAGTAGGCGCGGCAGGCTAATCGGTTTGCGGCTGGCCATGGGCGAGGCCGGCGGCAGGGTGCCGTAGGGCGTTGCGCCGGGCTCTGCGTTGGCGGGAGCCGTCTGTGGTGGCAGGTGAGTGGCCATGCGGTGTCTCCTGGTAGGCGGGGTGGGAGCGTCGATTATGCGGAAACTGTATCCGCGCTTTGGGCATAAGCCAGGCGCACGTAAATCGGGGCAAAGGCTTCAGCCTGGGTAATTTCTACCAGGGTTTCCTTGGCCAGCTCTAGCAAAGCAATAAAGGTCACCACCAGAACCGGCAGGCCTTGCTCGGGGGAAAACAGGTCTTCAAAGCCCACAAAGCGCCGGCCTTGCAGTTTTTTTAACACCAGGCTCATGTGTTCGCGCACCGATAGCTCTTGGCGGCTGATTTTGTGGTGCTGCACCAGACGCGCACGCTGCAAGATGGACGCCCATGCTTCTTGCAAATCGGCCACTTGTACGTCGGGAAACCGGGGCTGTAGGCTTTGTTCTATGAACACGGCGGCGGTCAAAAAGTCGCGTCCGAATTGCGGCACCGCGTTCAGGCGTGCGGCGCCGAGTTTGATTTGCTCGTACTCCAGCAGGCGGCGCACCAACTCGGCGCGCGGGTCTTCGGCTTCCTCGCCAGCAGCGACCCGTTTGGGTGGCAGCAGCATGCGTGACTTGATCTCGATCAGCATGGCCGCCATGAGCAGGTATTCGGCGGCCAGCTCCAGGTTGCGGCTGCGGATCTGGTCCACGTACACCAAGTACTGCTTGGTCACGCTCAGCATGGGAATATCCAGGATATTGAAGTTTTGCTTGCGAATCAGGTAGAGCAAAAAGTCCAGCGGCCCCTCAAACGCCTCTAAAAAAACCTCCAAGGCGTCGGGCGGGATATACAAATCCAGCGGCATCGAAAACAGGGGCTCGCCGTAAAGGCGCGCCACGGCCACATGGTCCACCACCTGGGGCTCGGTGGAGTTCACATCGGGGCGCGCTGCGTCAGTCGCTGCGGTGGGGTATGTCAATGGGGCCTCGCATAAGCAAAGCCGGCCCGCCGCGGGGGCGTTCACTGGCCGGATTTGGTTTGGTAAACGTAGGCGCCTTGGGCCACTTTGGCACTTTTGAACGCTTGTTGCTCGCTGCGGTCCAGGTTTTTGTCCCACAGCAGGGCGCGCCCGGCGCGTTGCTGCGCCTCTAGCTGGGGCTTGGCGGCCTTGAGCTGGTCAATGAACTCGGTGGCTTCGGAGTGGTAATCGGGGCGGCGAAAAATGGACATAGAAAAACCTTGGTTGCGGCGGATTTTACCGGTACCGCCCGAGCTTAAGACCTAAAGCCTCATCTGGCCCTAGGGCTGGCGCTATGCTACGCGCCCTATGCCGCATTTTGACTTTTCTCCCCAGGCGATCCAGGCTCTGGCCCGCGCCGACATGTCCCGCGCCTTGGCCGAGGACGTGGGCGCCGGCGACCTGACCGCCGGCCTCATTGACCCCCAGCGCCGCGCCCGCGCCCGCGTGCTGGTGCGTGAGTCCGCAGTGTTGTGCGGCAGCGCCTGGGCCGATGCGGCAGTGCAGGCGCTGGACCCCAGCGCCAGGCTGACCTGGCAAGCTGCCGAGGGCCAGCGCGTTCAGCCTGACCAGGTGGTTTTGCGGATTGAAGGCCAGGCGCAGGCGCTGCTCACTGCCGAGCGCACGGCACTCAACTTTTTACAGTTGCTCAGCGCCGTGGCCACGCACACCGCCAGCTTTGTGGCAGCTATAGCCGAAGTGCCGGGCAACCGCGCTGTGATAGTGGACACGCGCAAAACCCTGCCCGGCCTGCGTCTGGCGCAAAAGTACGCGGTGCGCGCAGGCGGCGGCACCAACCACCGCATTGGTCTGTTTGACGCAGTGCTAATCAAAGAAAACCACATCGCCGCCGCCGGGGGCGTAACTGCGGCTCTGCAGCGTGCGCAAGCGGTGGCCGCGCAGGCGCAATTTATTGAGATTGAGGTGGAAACGCTCGCGCAGCTCGACGAGGCTTTGAACGCCGGCGCGCGCATGGTGCTACTGGACAACATGACGTTTGCACACATGCGCCAAGCCGTGGCGCTGAACGCCGGGCGGGCCGTTCTGGAGGTCTCGGGCGGCGTCAACATGGACACGGTGCGCGAGATTGCCGCCACCGGCGTGGACCGCATTTCCATAGGCGCGCTGACCAAAGACGTGCGCGCCACCGACTTTTCCATGCGTTTTGAGGACTTGTGATGGCCAACCCTGTGCTTGAAGCTGGCGTCATCGACGTCGAATACGAACAACCCGCCTGCAGCACCCGCCACGCCTGGGCGCGCGTGCCTATCGAGCCCTCGCAATCGGAGCGCGCGCGCCTCAAAGAAAAAATCGCCGCTCTGCTGAAAGAAAAGAACGCCGTGATGGTGTCGCACTACTACGTGCACCCCGATTTGCAGGATTTGGCCGAGGCCACCGGCGGCCTGGTGAGCGATTCGCTGGAAATGGCGCGCTTCGGGCGCGACCATGCGGCGCAAACCCTGGTGGTGTCTGGCGTGCGCTTTATGGGCGAGACGGCCAAGATTTTGAGCCCCGAGAAGCGCGTGCTCATGCCCGACCTGGACGCCACCTGTTCGCTGGACTTGGGTTGCCCCATAGACGAATTTGCCGCCTTTTGCGACGCCCACCCGGACCGCACCGTGGTGGTCTACGCCAACACCAGCGCCGCCGTCAAAGCGCGCGCCGACTGGGTGGTGACATCGAGTTGCGCGCTGGACATCGTGCGCGCACTCAAAGACGCGGGGCAAAAAATCCTGTGGGCGCCCGACAAGCACCTGGGCGGCTACATCCAGCGCGAAACCGGCGCGGACATGGTGTTTTGGCAGGGCGCCTGCATCGTGCACGACGAGTTCAAGGCCTTCGAGCTGCAAGCCCTGGTGGCCGAACACCCGGGCGCCAGAGTGCTGGTGCACCCCGAGTCACCCGCCGACGTGGTGGCCCTGGCAGACGCGGTGGGCTCCACCTCGGCCATCCTTAAAGCAGCCCAAACCATGGACGCCAGCACCTTTATCGTCGCCACCGACAACGGCATGCTGCACAAGCTGCGCACCCTGAACCCTGGCAAAACCTTCATCGAAGCCCCCACGGCCGGCAACAGCGCCACCTGCAAAAGCTGCGCCCACTGCCCGTGGATGGCGATGAACGGCCTGGCCGGGGTGGCGCGTGTCCTGGAGACGGGTGCAAATGAAGTGTTTGTAGACCCCGCTCTGGGCCTGCGCGCGCGTTTGCCGATTGACCGCATGCTGGCCTTTACTGCGGCGCTCAAAAGCGGCCAGCCCACAGCTGGTTTGGTGCCGCACCTCGGGGCGGTGTGACGGTCGCCGCTGTTCCCGTCCCGGTGCCAAGCCCAGCGTCGCCGGAAGAGCCAGCGTTTAGCGCACTCATTGACTTCTGCAACCCGCTAGACCCGGCGGCACCGCGCTTGCGCCACGCCTTTGGCGCACCGCTGCTGCACTTGCAGGCCGACACCTTGGAGGCAGTGCGCGGCGTGTTGGATGCCGTTGAGGCGCACGCCCAGGCCGGGCGCTGGTGCGTGGGCTATCTGGCCTACGAAGCGGCACCGGCCTTTGACCCCGCCCTGGTGGTGCACGCCGCGGGCGGGCCGCTGGCTTGGTTTGCGGTCTACGACCAGTCCTTGGCTTGGCCTGAAGGTTTCGCAGAAGGCGGCACGCCCACCGAAGCGTCTATCGCCTGGCAGCCTTTGATGCCGCGCGCCGACTTTGACGCCACCATCGCCAAACTGCACCAGGCCATTGGCGCCGGGGAGATGTACCAGGTCAACTTCACCACCCAGATGCAAGGAGCCTTGACCGCAGCGCCCGGCGCGTCAGAGGCGCAGACCGCGCTGGCCTTGTTTGCCGCCTTGCAGCGCGCCCAGCCGGGCGGTTATGCAGCCTATCTGGACATGGGGGCGTACGGGCAGGTGCTGTCGGTGTCGCCCGAGTTGTTTTTTGACTGGCGCGCTGGCAGTTTGCTGGCGCGGCCCATGAAGGGCACGGCGCCCCGGGGCCACAGCCCGCAAGAGGATGCTGCCCTGGCCCAGGGCCTGCGCAGCTCGCCCAAAGAGCGCTCTGAGAATGTGATGATCGTGGACCTGCTGCGCAACGACATGTCGCGCGTGGCCCAGCCCTTTAGCGTGCAAGTGCCGCGCCTGTTTCACACCGAGGCGCTGCCCAGCGTGTGGCAGATGACATCGGACGTGCAGGCCCGCACGCGCGCGGGCACCAATTTGTACGCGGTTTTTGCGGCGCTGTTTCCGTGCGGCTCGGTCACCGGCGCGCCCAAAGTGCAGGCCATGCACATGATTCGCCAGCTGGAGCCGCAAGCCCGTGGCGTGTACTGCGGCGCTTTGGGTGTGGTGCAGCCCGGCGGCACCGCCACGTTCAATGTGCCGATTCGCACCCTGACTCTGCAAGGCGCGCAGGCGCGCTGCGGCATTGGCAGCGGCATCACCTTTGACGCGCAGTCCGACGGTGAGTGGCAAGAATGGGCCTACAAACAGGCCTTTGTGCAGCGCGCCAGCCGAGCGTTTTCGCTCTTGGAGACGCTGGCCTTGGAGGACGGCGCCTTGCGCCAGCTGGCGCAGCACCTGGCACGCATGCAGGCTGCAGCCACCCACTTTGGCACGCCGTGGCAGGCCCTGCGCCTGCACGATTGCCTGCAAGCCACCGCCAGCGCCCACCCAAGCGGCCTGTGGCGCGTGCGCTTGCTGCTGGACGCGCGCGGCGCGCCCCAAGCGCAAGCCTTTGCGCTGCCCCCCAGCCCTGCGCGGGTGCGCTTGCAACTCGCCGACCGCCCGCTGACAGAGGCACACAGCGAGTTTGTGCGCTTCAAAACCACCCGCCGCGCCCACTACGACGCCTTCACGCCCACCGACCCGGCCGTGTTCGACACCGTGCTATGGAACCCGCAGGGCGAAATCACCGAATGCACGCGGGGCAATGTGGCCTTTTTGCTCGATGGCCGCTGGGTCACGCCGCCGCTGGCCTGCGGCCTGTTAGCTGGCGTGGGCCGCGCCCAAGCGCTGGCCAGTGGCCGTGTAGCGGAGGCGGTGGTGCGCTTGGAAGACCTGCCGCGTGTTGCGGAAGTGGCGTTTGTCAATAGTTTGCGGGGGTGGTTGGCGGCGGATTGGCATCCGCCATCCCCCGCGCCGTAAGCCGCAGCACCCGGTCCGCCCGCTCGGTGGCGGCCGCTGAATGGGTGACCAGCACCAGAGATGCGCCATGCAGCCGGGTTTGTGCCACCAGCGCGTCCATCACTACCGCAGCCGTGGACGGGTCGAGGTTGCCAGTGGGCTCATCTGCCAGTAGCAGGCTGGGATGGTGAATGAGTGCGCGGGCAATGGCCACGCGCTGCAACTGCCCGCCGCTGAGCTGCTGCGGCAAGCGCGCGCCCAAGCCGCCCAGGCCCACGGATTCCAACAGGGCCTGCACCCGCGCCGGGTCGGGCGTGCCCAGCAGCATCAGGGGCAGGGCGACGTTTTGCGCCACGTCCAGGTGGGGTAGCACGTGAAAGGCCTGGAACACAAAGCCAATTTTTTCGCGGCGCAGGCGGGCGCGGGCGTCACCGTCGAGGGCGCCGATGTCCACGCCGTCCAGGTGCACGCTGCCGCTGTCCCAATGGTCCAGGCCAGCCATGCAATTGAGTAGTGTGGATTTGCCCACGCCCGATTCGCCCATGATGGCGACAAACTCGCCCGGCGCTACGGTGAGCGACACGTCGGTAAACACCGCGCTTGCGCCATAGTGTTTGGACAAATGGCTGATCTGCAGACTCATGCGCGCGACTCCACAAGATTGCGCACCGCGCGCAGCACCTGCGCCAGCGCATCAGGCGCGTCGCAGGCCACCACCCGGCGCGCGGCCATGGAGCGCAGCCAGGTGATCTGGCGCTTGGCCAGTTGGCGGGTGGCAAAAATGCCTTTGTCGCGCAGCTCGGCCGTCGGCGACACGCCGTCCAAAGCCTCCCACACCTGGCGGTAGCCCACGCAGCGCATGGACGGCAGGTTCGGGTGCAGGTCGCCGCGGGCGCGCAGTGCTTTGACCTCGTCCACCAAGCCCTGCTCCAGCATCAAGTCAAAGCGCTGGGCGATGCGCGCGTGCAGCCAGGCGCGGTCTTGGGGCTCCAGCGCAATCAGCGGGGCGCTGGGGCTGGTGGCGGCGTCCGCATTCGTGCGCACATGAAAGTGCGACATGGGAAGGCCCGAGAGGCGGTACACCTCCAGCGCGCGCTGGATGCGCTGGCTGTCTGCCGGGGCCAGGCGTGCGGCGGTGGCCGCGTCCACCTGTGCCAGTTGCGCGTGCATTGCGGGCCAGCCCAGGCGCTGGGCCTCCAGTTCGATTTGGGCGCGCACCTCGGCGTTGGCGGAGGGCATGGGGTCTATGCCGTCGGCCAGGGCCTTGAAATACAGCATGGTGCCGCCCACCAGCAGAGGCAGCCTGCCGCGCGCGCTGATCTCAAGAATCAGCGCTTGCGCCTCTTTGACAAATTCTGCTGCGCTGTACGCCTGCAGGGGGTCGCGGATGTTGATCAGGTGGTGCGGAACGGCGGCCAATTCCGAGGCGCTGGGTTTGGCGGTGCCGATGTCCATGCCCCGGTAGACCAGCGCCGAGTCCACGCTGATGATTTCGCAGCCATGTTCTTGCGCAATGGCCAGGGCGACCGCGGTTTTGCCTGCGGCCGTGGGGCCGGCCAGGTTGATGTGAAAGGGCAGCGGACGGGCCATGCTTATGGTGAGGGGGGAATGCGGTCGCCATCGGGCTCCAGATGGGCGCGCGCCACCACGCGCAGCAGCAGCATCAAGCCGCCGCCCGCCACAGTCAAACCCAGCACGAGAGCCAGCCAAAAGCCCGCTGCTTGCAGCGCCTGCGTAGGGTAGCCAGGCACGGCTTGGATCCATGCGGGCGCAGACTGCGGTGCGATGCCTAGCAAATAGCCCAGGGGCAACGACACCACCCAAAACGCCAGCAGTTGCACCCACATGGGCGGGCGTGTGATCTTGTAGCCGCGAATAGCGCCCGATGTGACCACCTGCGCCGCGTCTGACAGCTGAAAAACCGCCGCCAGCAGTAGCAGCTGCGCAGCCAGAGCCACTACAGCAGTGTCTTCGGTGTAGAGGCTGGCAATGGGCGTGCGCAGCAGGGCAATGCCCACCGCTGAGAGCACCGCAAAACCCAGCCCTGAGCCCACGCCCACCCAGGCCCGAAAGCGCGCTGCTTCGGGTTGGCCTGCACCCAGGGCCTGGCCCACGCGCGTGAGCACGGCCGTGCCCAGGCTCAGCGGCACCATGAAGATGAGCGAGGTGAAGTTCAGCGCAATCTGGTGCGCCGCGACCTGCGCGCTGCCAAAGCGGGCCACCAGCAGGGCGATCAAGGCAAAGGCGCTGGTTTCGGCAAAGTAGGTGACGCCAATGGGTAAGCCCATTTTGAGCAGGCTGCGCAGCTTGGGCCCATGGGGCCACTCCCATTGCGCAAACGGCCAGGTGCTGGCATAGGCGGGGCTGCGGTGCATCCACCACAGCAGGCCGCCCAAATTCGCCCACACGCACAACATGGTGGACCAGGCGCAGCCCAGACCGCCTTGGGGCGCAAACCCCCAATGGCCGAACACCAGAACCCAGGTGATCAAAACATTGAGCAGCAGCACGCCCAGTGCCACCACCATCATGGGTTTGGTTTGGCCCAGGCTGGCGCTGTAGCCGTAGAGCACGCGGTAGACGGCAAATGCGGGCAGCGAAAAACTGGTGATCTCGACAAAGCCCACCGCCACCTCGCGGGTCAAGGGCTCGAGCGCCATGTGCTCAAACAGCTGCGCACTGGCTTGCAGCACGAGCGTCGCCACGAGGCCGGAGAACAGTGCTTTCCAAAGCGCCTGGCGCACCACGTGGGGAATGTGGTCCAGCTCCCGT
Source organism: Comamonas sp. lk (assembly GCA_945901215.1). Taxonomy (GTDB): domain Bacteria; phylum Pseudomonadota; class Gammaproteobacteria; order Burkholderiales; family Burkholderiaceae_C; genus Allorhodoferax. The sequence goes on along the minus strand of CAMDKE010000088.1, from coordinate 59 downwards.
GCGCCCACGTGGTGGGCCACCAGCGGGTTGACCGCCATCATGATGCCCATCAGGGTGAT
>CAMDKE010000087.1 GCA_945901215.1 Comamonas sp. lk | reverse complement strand
GAAACCTATGCACTCCGGGAGGGCCCGTTCGGACGCGCTGTGGTCTTGGAACTGGCCGACGATCTCGTTGCACATGCGCACTCAGAAACCCAATTCGCCTTTTGGCTCGGGGGCGGTCGTTCCCAGGCCAACCTGGTAAATGATGTCGTTCAGTACAGCGAGGACACGGCGCTGGGCACCAATGCCTACGAGTCGCATGACGCCCGATTGCTGGGCAAGGGGCATCCTGCCGTGTTTTTGGTGCTGTACATCAACAATGATTGGCTGGAGGCACGCCGCGCCGCGCATGGGCAAGCTTTTTTCTTCCCGAAACCCCAAATCCCAATTAGCCCGCGCTTGCGTCAAGCCTGCTGGCGGCTGCTCGATGCCGTTGTATCACCGCATACGGTTGACTTTGGCCGACTCGAAAACGACGTGGAATCACTGATCGACTGTGCAATGGAGTCGATGCTGGAGCCAGCGAGCAACGGGCGCCGGATCTCGCGTGTGCCCGCCGTGGATCACCGGTTGCGGGCCGCCATCGCCTATATGCGTGCCCATGTTTCCGAACCCATTACGGTAGAAGACGTAGCCGGACGTGTCGGATTGTCGAGGGCCCATTTTTTCACCATGTTTCGAGACCAACTCAACACCACGCCGCAGGTTTTTTGGAGCGCTGTGCGCGTCGAAGAAGTCGTACGCCGCCTCATGTTTCGCACCGAGCCGCTGACCTCCCTAGCCTTGGAGCTGGGTTTTTCATCGCCTGGAAACTTCTCGCGCTTCTTTAAGGAGCACATGGGCGTTTCCCCGTCCACCTTCAGAAGGGTGGCTGCAACGCAAAACATCAACCCCATTACGGGGATTTCGAGCGAAAAGTCCGTATCCCGTTGGGACACAAGGACCTAAACGTAGGCTCAAGAGTGGCGCCCCCCTCCAGGAAATCCAGTCATTCCAAAACAAGAAAGCCCTCCAAGGAGGGCTTTCTTTTTGCACCAAACCAATCTTTGGTTTGGTAAGTCCGGGATCAACCGCCCTTTTTGGCGCGCTTGCCGGGGTTCTTTTTGCTGCGGGTGGACACGCCGCGCTCCAGACTCACTTTTTGGCCGCGGCCTGCGCTGCCCAGGGTCATGCCGGGCAAGGGCTTGGGTGCGGGGGTGGCTTTGCGGTCGGCTTCGGTAACGATGGAATTGCCCATGAGATCTTTCCTAGAGGTGTGAATGTGGAACCGCGTATTTGAACACTTTTTCCCGGTGTTTCGCCAGCGCTTAGCCGCGCAGCGCTTTTTTCAGCTCGACGCCGAGTTCGGGCTTGTGGGCAAACGGGTCGGTGGGGTTGCGCGACATCAGAATGTCTTCCATACGCACTTGCACCGACGCAATCGATTTGGGATGGCTGTAGATGTAGAACTGGTTGGAAGCCACAGCGTCAAACACCTTTTGCGCCACGTCGGCCGCGCTGACTTTTCCGCTCCCCACGGCCTTGTCGCTCATGGCCTGGCCGATGAGCTGGCTCTTGGTGGGTTTGGTACCCACCGCTTTGTGCTCGTCGGGCCGGTTGCGGTGGCTTTGGCTAATGCCGGTGGGCACAAAGAAGGGGCAAAGCACGCTGGCGCTGATTTGCTCGGTGACCAAGGCCAGGTCTTGGTACAGGGTCTCACTCATGCTGACCACCGCGTGCTTGCTCACGTTGTACACGCCCATATTGGGTGCGTTGAGCAAACCGGCCATGCTGGCGGTGTTGACGATATGGCCTTGGAAGGCCGGGTCTTTGGCGGCAGCGGCCAGCATCATGGGGGTGAAGACGCGGATACCGTGGGCTACGCCCATCAAGTTCACGCCAATCACCCACTCCCAGTCTTGCAAGGTGTTTTCCCAGATCAGGCCGCCGGAGCCCACGCCCGCGTTGTTGAAAACGAAGTTGGGGGCGCCAAAGCGCGCAAGCGTTGCCGCACCCAACGCCTCCATCTGGTCGGCCTTGGACACGTCCACGCGCATGGCCAGAACCGGGGCACCGGCGCCCGTCATTTCGGCCACGGCGCGGTCCAGTGCGTCTTGCTGCACATCGACCAGCACCAGGTTCATGCCCAGTTTGGCGCCGATGCGCGCGCATTCCAGCCCAAAGCCCGATCCAGCACCGGTCAGAACCGCAGTTTTATTGTGAAAGTCAGAAATCATTGCAAGGTCTCGGGAGGAAAAGAATCGAACGCGGGGAGCAAGAAATCTCAGGCGCCCGCTGCGCGCAGCGTGTAGCCAATGCGCGGGAAATGCACATGTACCACGCCGGCACGCGGGTCTTGGCGGCGCAGGGTGTAACGGGTTCGGGTGGCAGCCAAAAGCTCGCCCTCGGTGGGTTCCTGGCCAAAGGTTTCAGCGCCTATGGTCACCGTGCTGCCCAAGGCAATGCCGTGTTCGTCCTGGAACACAGTGTCAGCGGCCAGCGCCAACGGCGTGCTGGCCGCGCACAGATCAATGGCTTGGGAGGCGCTGAAATTATCTGCCTGCCCGTGGCCCAGCGCCGCCATGCGGTCCATCCAGGCCAGCACCGCAGGGGTCGCCTGCAAGATATCCGCCATCACAGGCACGCGGTGGCGGGTGAACCACAGCGGGTGGTAGGCGGCAAAGTCAGCCACGCATGGCGCGCTACCGAGCAAAAAGTCCTGCTGCTCCAGCATGTGGGCCAGGCGGCGCAGATACGACTTATAGGCCGCAGTGGCATCGCCGGGTCGGCTGCGCGTCATACCGGATGACATGGCGCCCCGGTCGGCGGCGAAGGCTTTAGCAAACTCGGGCGGGGCATCGGCAAACAAGGCTGCAGCGCCCTTAGGGCTGATGTTGTAGGCCATCGCAGCCCAAAACAGCGTGGTGTCGGCCCATTGCGCCAGCATCCGCGCCACGCCTTTGGATGCGTCGGGGTAGAGCGTGGGCTGGGGCTGCAGGTGCTCCAGCACTTCGCAAATCAGGGCGGTGTCACAGTACACGTCGGCGCCTATCTGCAAAAACGGCGTCTTACGGTAGCCGCCGGTCAGCGCCAGCACGTCGGGCTTGGGCAAGATGCTGGGCACCAATACCGAGCGCCAGGCCAAGTTTTTGTATCCCATTACCAAGCGCACTTTCTCGGAAAACGGCGAGGTCTGGTAATGGTGAAGAATTGGCGTGTTCATAGGGGTTTCCTTAAAAAGAATCAAATTAGCGCGGCATGGCGCGCTGGATGATGGCGTCAAAGTCGATGCCGGTGCCCAGGGTGCCAAAGCTGTAGCCCCAGTCGCCACCCAGGCGGGAGTCGCAAAAGGCGCCAAACACAGCGCCCGGCGCGCTTTGCAGCAGCACCGCCGCCTGCACCGCCAGCGCCACGTCTTGCGCCAGGCGGCGAGCCTGCACTTCGTTGGCCAGCAGTTCCACCCGGGTGGGCAAGGCGTCAATCATGCGGTCCAGCGCCGGGTGCGCCCCGCGCGCCGGAGCCAGTTCTTGCGCCAGGGCCTGGGCCACATCGCCTTTTCGCAGCGCGCGCAGCAGGTCCAGCGCCATGATGTTGCCCGCACCCTCCCAAATCGAGTTAAGCGGCATTTCGCGATAAATGCGCGCCATGGTGCCCAAGCCGCCCTCCTCCACATAGCCGTTGCCGCCCATGCATTCCATGGCCTCCTGGCCAAAGGCGCTGCCGCGCTTGCAGATCCAGAACTTGGCAATCGGCGTGAGCACACGGGCCATCAGGCGCTCAAAGCTGTCGCTCGCATTGTCAAAGGCGCGTGCCAGGCGCATGGACAAGGCGGTGGCGGCTTCGCTCTCCAGCGCCAGGTCGGCCAGCACATTGCGCATCAGCGGCTGCTCGATCAGGCGCTTGCCAAAGGCCTGGCGCTGCGCGGTGTGGTTGAGCGCGATGCTCAGGGCCTGGCGCATCAGGCCGGTGGTGCCCAAAGAGCAGTCCAGCCGGGTCATTTCGCCCATTTCCAGAATCTGCGGAACGCCGCGCCCTTCCACGCCTACCAGCCAGGCGGTGGCGCCCACAAACTCCACCTCAGAGCTGGCGTTGGCCTTGTTGCCCAGCTTGTCTTTGAGGCGCTGGATGCGCAACTGGTTCAGACTGCCGTCGGGCAGCACGCGGGGCAAGAAGAAGCAACTCAAACCCGCCGCCGACTGCGCCAGCACCAAAAAGGCGTCGCACATGGGGGCCGAGAAAAACCATTTGTGGCCCATCAGCGTAAAGCGCTGGCCCCAGGCATCATGGCCGTCGGCCGTGGCCTGGGTGGTGTTGGCGCGCACATCCGAGCCGCCTTGCTTCTCGGTCATGCCCATGCCCATGGTCAGGCCGGTTTTTTGGCTAAAAAGCTTCAAGGCCGGGTCGTAGTGCGGGCTGCTCAGGCCCGGCGCCCAGTCTTGGTAAATAGCGGCGTTGCTGCGCAGCGCGGGCATGACCGCATAGGTCATGGAAATCGGGCAGAGCATGGACGGCTCCAGCTCGGTAAACATGGAAAACGCCGCCGCACGGCGCAGGTGCGCGGTCGAGGTACCGGGTTTTGCGTCAAAAAAAGTGGACCATGGGCTGCCGTGCAGGCCCGCGCGCGTGGCCTCGGCCATTAAGGCGTGGTAGCTGGGGTGAAACTCCACCACGTCCGTGCGGTTGCCATACCGGTCGTGGCTGCGCAGCTGCGGCGTGTGCACATTGGCCAGCTGCGCGTGGGTTTGCATATCGGCGCTGCCCAGGCGCGCGCCGAGCGTCTGCAAATCTGCGGTGTTGAGTCCTGGCGCGTTGAATTTGAGCGCGCTTTGCAGTCCCTGGTTGCCGTCAAACAGGTTGTAGTTTTCCAGGCTTCTAGCCTGGTTAAACACCTCATGCGTGGCGGCGGTGTTCATTTAGACCAGTTTCACGAGTTGTTTGCCAAAGTTCTTGCCCTTGAGCAGACCCAAAAAGGCCTCGGGCGCGTTCTCCAGGCCTTGGGCGATGCTTTCGCGGGCTCGCAACTTGCCGCTGGCGACCAGGCCGCCGAGCTCAGCCAGCGCGGTGGGCCAGACCTCCATGTGCTCGCTGACAATAAATCCCTCTAGTTTGAGGCGCTGCATCAGAATCAACGCAGGCTGGTTGAGCACAATCGGCACGCCGTTGTAGCCCGCAATCATGCCGCACACTGCGATGCGGCCAAAAGGGTTTACCAGCGGCAGCACGGCGTTGAGCACCATGCCACCCACGTTCTCAAAATAGCCGTCAATGCCTTTGGGGCAGGCTGCGGCAATGGCGGCCGACAGGCTGGCAGCGTCAGAGAACAGCTTGTAGTCAATACATGCGTCAAAGCCAAGTTCGTCCACTGCGTATTTGCATTTTTCGGGGCCACCGGCAATGCCCACGGTACGGCAAGCGCGCGCCTTGCTCAAAGCGGCAAAGGCGCTGCCCACCGCGCCGGTCGCGGCGCTGACGACCAAGGTGTCACCCGCTTTGGGCGCAATGATGTGCACTAGCCCGTAGTAGGCGGTGACCCCGGGCATGCCCACGGCGCCCAGGTAGGCGCTCAGGGGCACATGGCGGGTGTCTACCGCGCGCAGGGCGCCGGGCAGCGTGGCATTGACCACGCCGTACTCCTGCCAGCCGCCCATGCCCACCACCTGGGTGCCCAAGGGGAACTGCGGGTTATGCGACTCGACCACTTCGCCCACAGTGCCACCGCCCATGGTCTGGCCCAGGGCTTGGGGTTGGGCGTAGCTTTTGGCGTCGTTCATACGGCCGCGCATGTAAGGGTCCAGGCTCAAAAAGTGGTGTCGTACCAGTACTTCACCGTCTTTCAGGGCGGGTGTCTCGCTGCTCACCAACACAAAGTTGCTGGCCTGGGCTTCGCCCTTGGGGCGGTTGTCGAGCTGAATTTGGCGGTTCACAGGCATGGTGCTTTGCTTCCTTTTAGTCCGTTGAAAAGGGGGCCGATGGGCCCGCCTGGCTGTCGCCAGCTAGAGCGCCCGGGGCGCGCTTCATGTATTTGAAGGTGCCCATGGCGCTAGCGCAAGCTTGCCCCTTTGCGTCAAAAATCGTGGCCTGGGTAAACGCCAAGGTCGCCGTGCGATGCACCAGGGTGCCACGCGCAAGCAGCGGGCCGGTTGCGGGGTGCATGAAGCTACTCTTCATCTCGATGGTCACCACGCCCTGCTCGGGCACGTCGCTGCGCGCGGCGGTGGCCATGGAAACGTCTAGCAAAGTCATGATCGCGCCGCCGTGGGCCACACCGTACGAATTGAGGTGCTCAGCCTGTGCGGTGTAGGTGATTTCGGATTGACCGGAAGCAAACTGCGTCAGCACAAAGCCCAGGTGCCTGACAAAGGGAATGTCGACCCCACAGCCCGCCAAGCGCTCCCACGAGTTCAAGGCCGGCGCCGACACAGCGTCGTTAGCCACCGGTGATAACGCTGACACCGCCATCTACCGCCAGCCACTGGCCTGTGATGTGTTTGCCCGCGTCGGACGCATAAAGCACGCACAGACCTTTGAGGTCTTCGTCGTCACCCAGACGCTTAAGCGGGGCGTGGGCAGCGAGCTTCTCTTCACCCAGGGCTTTCAAAGTGCCCGCTGTCATTTTGCTGGGGAAAAAGCCCGGGCAGATGGCGTTTACGGTAATGTTGTACTTGCCCCACTCCGCACCCAGGGTGCGGGTGAAGTTGATGACCGCGCCCTTGGAGGTGTTGTAGGCAATGGTGTTCATACCCTCGGGGTTGCCGCCCAGACCGGCGATGGACGCCACGTTGATGATGCGCCCTGATCTGCGCGCAATCATGCTGCGCTTGGCCACGGCCTGGCTGAGCAAGAAGTAGCCACGCACATTGAGATTCATTACTTTGTCCCAGGCTTCAATGGGGTGGTCTTCTGCGGGTGCGCCCCAGGCGGCGCCGGCGTTGTTGACCAAGATGTCGATGTCGCCCATGCGGTGCAGGGTTTCGTCCACCAGGCGGGTGATTTCACTGTCTTTGGCGCAATCGGCCGCAACCCAGCGGGCGTCAATGCCTGCAGCCTGCAACTCGGCCGCGGCCTGCTCCAGGTCCGCGGCCTTGCGCGACGTAATCAAAACCTTGGCCCCGGCTTCGCCCAGAGCGTGCGCCATTTGCAGCCCCAGACCCCGCGAGCCCCCGGTTACCAAGGCGGTTTTTCCCGTCAAATCAAACAGTTTCTGGATGGTACGAGTCATGCGAATTCCTCAAATAAAAGGCGTAAAAAGAACGAAAACGATTTTGCTGCCACAGGCGCGATGCCGACTGTCGCCCCAGCGATACGATGGGCGCCGGGCGTGGCTACTTTCCGTGTAGCCGGGAGCGCACCGCGATCAGCGCCACCCCCAAGGCCACTGCCAGCAGCCCGCAAACTTGCAATAAGCATAGGTCGTCCTCAGGTGTGGCGGGCATGAAGTAGGACAGTATGCAGCTCAGCAGCCCGCCGTAAATCAGAATCCAGGTCCAGCGCTCTATGCGCAGCAGGCGCAGGTCAGTGGTGCCGTTGTATTTTTTTATAAAGGCCATCAGAAGGCGTCCTCAGGAAAGCTTGCACAGGTCATATCACGCGATTGCACCACATCCAGCCAGGCGCCTATTTTTGGCAACTCATAATGAAAAAAGAAGCGGGCCGCGCCCAGGCGGCCAAGGGACGCCACTTGGGCTTGCGAGGGATCAGCCTCCAGCGTCGCCAAGACCACCTCCAGCCAAATCCAGGCCAATACCGTATGGCCAAAGGCCTGCATGTAGGGGACCGCATTGGCTAGCGCCTCGTCGGGTGATCCGGTAGACCAGGCCGCTTGCGTGGCAACGCCCACGTCTGTTAGGGCTTTGGCCAGCGCATCGGCATAGGGCGCCAGCGCCGCGTTGGGCGCTGCGCGCACCATGGTGGCTTGCATGCGCGCGGCCAGCAGGTGCATGCCACGCCCGTTTTCCATCAGCACCTTGCGCCCCAGCAGGTCCATGGCCTGGATGCCATGGGTGCCCTCGTGGATCATGTTCAGGCGGTTATCGCGCCAGTATTGTTCTACCGGGAAGTCGCGGGTGTAGCCATAGCCACCGTGCACCTGGATGGCCAGCGAATTGCCCTCCAGGCACCACTCGCTGGGCCAGCTTTTGGCAATTGGGGTGAGCACTTCAAGCAGCAGGCGGGCTTCGTCGGCCGCTGCCGGGTCTGCGGTGTGCTGCTCATCCACCAGACGGGCGCAGTACAGCGCCAGGGCCAGCGCACCTTCGCCATAGGACTTTTGCGCCAGCAGCATGCGTTTGACGTCGCTGTGTTCAATGATGCGCACCTGGGGCTGCGAGGCGTCTTTGCCCCCTGCCCCCGCAACTGCGCCGCCGGGCCGCCCCAAGGCGGAGCTCGCGCCCCCGGGGGGCAGCGACGACGTGTCGGCGCGGAGCGTGGGGACCTGTATGGGACGGCCTTGGGGGCGGTTTTTGGCGTAATCCAAACTGGCGTAATAGCCCGCCAGCCCGAGCATGGTGGCGGCGATGCCCACACCAATGCGCGCCTCGTTCATCATGTGGAACATGCAGCGCAGGCCTTCGCCGGGTTTGCCAACCAGGTAAGCCACGGCGCCCGGCTGGCCAACGACCGGGTATTTCCCCTCGCCAAAATTGAGCAAGGTGTTGGTGGTCCCGCGCCAGCCCAGCTTGTGGTTCAGACCGGCCAGGGCCACATCGTTGCGCACGCCGGTGAGCTGGCCATCCGTGCCCACCAGCTTTTTTGGCACGATAAAGAGCGAGATACCGCGGGTGCCGGGCACCAGCAGGCCGTTGGCGTCGGGGATTTTCGCCAGCACCAAGTGGATGATGTTCTCGGACAGCTCGTGCTCGCCGCTCGATATCCACATTTTGTTGCCCTTGAGGCGGTAGCGTGCGCCCAGGGGCTCGGACTCGAAGTCAGCGCCATCGGGCACGGCCCGGGTGCTGATGTCCGACAGGCTGGAGCCGGCCTGGGGCTCGCTCAGGCACATGGTGCCCGAGAAGCGGCCATTGAATTCATTCTTGGCGAACACCTCTTTTTGCAGCGCGGTGCCATGCACCATCAGCAAATTGGCGTTGCCGGTGGTCAGCATGCCCGAGCCGATACTGATCGAGGCGCAGGCAAAAAACGAATTGGCCGCCGCCTCCACGCTGTAGGGAAGCTGCATTCCGCCCACTTCAAAGTCTTGCGCGGCGCTGAGCATGCCCGACTCGGCATAAGCCTTGGCCGCATCGTGCGTGGCCTGGGGCAAGATCACTTTTTCGCCATCAAAGTGCGGCTCCTGGACATCGACCAGACGGTTGAAGGGGGCGAATTTCTCGCGTGCAATGCGTTCGCAGGTGTCAAGCACCGCGTCAAAGGTGTCGCGGGAGTGGTCGCTAAAGCGCGCACGCTGCGTCAGGTCGGTGGTCTTGAGCCAGTCGTTGAGCAAAAAGTCGAGGGTGGGGCGAAGTTTCATGGTGGTCAGTCAGGGCGAATGTGGCGGCGGGCTAAGCAATGGGCGATCGGCGTTTCCACGGTAATTACGCCCGAAAACCAGTCCGACGGCTGTCACCGAGGTGCGTTGGTA
>CAMDKE010000086.1 GCA_945901215.1 Comamonas sp. lk | reverse complement strand
GCGCCGTCGGCCATCATGGTCTCGGGGCGGGTGGTGGCAATCGTCATGCCCTGGCTCAACACCCCGTCAATCAGTTGCGGCCCGTCCGAAAAGGGGTACAGGATGTAGTGCATCTTGCCCTCGGACTCGGTGCTTTCCACTTCCAGGTCGCTTACGGCGCTTTGCAGCACCGGGTCCCAGTTGACCAAGCGCTTGCCGCGGTAAATCAGGCCTTGCTCATAGAGCTGCACGAAGGTCTCGGTCACCGTTTTGGACAACTTGGGGTCCATGGTGAAATATTCGCGGCTCCAGTCCACGCTGTCGCCCATGCGGCGCATTTGGGTGGTGATGGTGTTGCCGGATTGTTCTTTCCATTCCCAGACCTTGGACACGAAGTTTTTGCGGGCTTCCGACGGCGTGGGCCCCATGTCGTGGCGGCTGATGCCCTGGGCTTGCAACTGGCGTTCCACCACGATTTGGGTGGCGATGCCCGCATGGTCGGTGCCCGGAATCCAGGCGGTGTTGGCGCCCGCCATGCGGTGGTAGCGGGTGAGGCTGTCCATGATGGTTTGGTTGAAGGCGTGGCCCATGTGCAGGGTGCCGGTCACATTGGGCGGGGGCAGCTGGATGGAAAAAGCCGCCGCGTCCGCCTTGGGCACGCCCGTTCCCCGAAAGCCTGCGACGCCGTAGCCGCGCTTTTCCCACTCGGGTCCCCAATGGGCTTCGAGCGCAGCGGGCTCGAACGATTTGGACAGGGACTGCAGACCGGGCTGGTCGGGGGCTTGCGCGGGGGCGTTGCTCATGGGGGGGGGTAGGCTCGTGACAGCGCAGCGATGTTGCTGTGGGGATTACTGGGGGCGGACGCGTGATTTTAGCGATGCGGTCCGGGCCTGCCGCTGCGGATACCATGGTGGGATGACGGCACCCAAGCAAAGCACGCCCCGCCCCTTCGGGTTTGCCAAGTTACCTGCGCGCTACGCCGGGGTGGTACTGCCTTTTTTCCTCTCCCTGATCATGACCTGCGTGGTGTCTCTGATCAGCACTTTGCGCGGAGTCGGCTTTGGTGTCGGGTTTTTCCCGCTTTGGCTGGGTTCGTGGGGACTGTCGTGGTTGGTCGCTTTTCCCACGCTGCTGTTGGTGCTGCCCCTGGTGCGCAAGGCCACGGCTGCGGTGGTGAGGCAGGACTGAGCGGCGGGCGCTTTTGCGGATAATGGCCGCATGCTGTTTTTACTTTCTCCTGCCAAATCGCTCGACTTTGAGAGCCCGCTGGGCGCCCAGGGCCATAGTGCACCGCTGTTTGCGGGCCAGTCCAAGGTGCTTATTGATGTGCTGCGGGGCTACACCCCGGTGCAGATTGCGCAGCTTATGGATCTGAGCGACACGCTCTCGGGCCTCAACGTGGCGCGTTACCAGGCCTGGTCGACCCGGGCCACGCCTAAAAATGCGCGCCAGGCCTTGCTTGCTTTCAACGGCGATGTGTACGACGGGCTCAACGCCCGCAGCCTGGACGCTGATGCGCTGGACTGGGCCCAGCACCACGTGTGCATTTTGAGCGGCTTGTATGGTGTTTTGCGTCCGCTGGACCTGATGCAGGCCTACCGCTTGGAGATGGGAACCCGCTTGCCCAACCCGCAGGGCAGGGACCTGTACCAGTTTTGGGGCCAGCGCATTACCGACTACCTCAACACACGGCTGCAGAGCGACAGCAGCCCGGTGGTGGTGAACCTGGCGTCGGTCGAGTACTTCAAGTCGGTGCAAACCCGCACGCTCAAAGCGCCCGTGGTGGAGTGTGTGTTCCAGGAAAACAAGGGTGGGCAGTACAAAATCATCAGCTTTGCTGCCAAGCGCGCGCGCGGCATGATGGCGCGCTTTGCCATTGACCAGCGACTGCAGCACCCCGAGCAGTTGCGCGCCTTTGACGCCGACGGCTACGCCTGGTGTGCCAGTGAATCCACACCTGAACGTTTGGTTTTCAGGCGCACCGGCCCGGGGCTTGCCTGATGGCCGGTACCCCCGATCAGTCCCCGCTGGGGCGCGCCTCCAGTTACGTGGACCAGTACGACGCCGGCTTGCTGTTTCCCCTGCCACGCGTGACCAAACGCGCTGAAATCGGTTTGGCAGACGGTGCGCGGGTGCCGTTTTTTGGCGCTGATCTCTGGACGGCGTTTGAGCTGGGTTGGCTCAATGCGCGCGGTAAGCCGCAGGTGGCCCTTGGCCATTTCACCGTGCCCTGCGAGTCGCCTTGCATCATTGAGAGCAAATCCCTCAAGCTCTACCTCAACAGCTTTAACAACACCCGCTTTGCCGACGCCGCCGAGGTGCTGGCCCAGCTGCGCCGCGATCTCACCGAAGCGGTGTGGCGCGGTGCTGTCGCGCAGTCGTCGGTGGGCGTGCGCTTGCTGGGCCCCGAGCTGTTTGACCGGGAGCCTGTGTATGAGCTAGACGGGTTGAACCTGGACCGCCTGGACGTGGAATGCAGCCGCTTCACGCCAGCACCCGACCTGTTGCGCACCCGGGAGCGCGCGGAAAACGAGGGACCGGTCACCGAAGTGTTGGTGAGCAACCTGCTCAAGAGCAATTGTTTGGTCACCGGTCAGCCCGACTGGGCCAGCGTGCAGATCGGCTACACCGGTGCGCCTATTGATCAGGAAGGTTTGTTGCAATACCTGGTGAGCTTTCGCAACCACAACGAGTTCCATGAACAGTGTGTGGAACGCATCTTTATGGACATCTGGACGCGGTGCAAACCGATCAAGCTCACGGTGTATGCGCGATACACACGCCGCGGCGGTTTGGATATCAACCCCTTTCGCACCAGCCATCCGCAGACCCTGCCTGGCAACACGCGCACGGCGCGCCAGTAGCTGGCCCTGTCGCAACCCCAAGGAGCCCGCATGCAGACCGGCCTTGCCACCGTGGATATCAGCAGCCTGTTTGCGCCCCAGGTCAGCGCCTACGCCCGTGCGGCCTGCCAAGACGCCTTGCACAGCGCCTTGCGCGACACCGGCTTTGCGGTGCTGCGCGGCACGGGTGTGCCGCACCAGACTCTGGAGCGCATGCGTTGTGCCGTTAAGGCCGTTTTTGATGTGCCGCGCCACCAGTACCGCGAGGCGATGGTGCAAAAAGACAATTACCGTGGTTACGTGCCCCTTGGCTATTTCACGCCGAACGCCGGTGGCGCGCGTGCCGACCAGTACGAGGCCTGGAAGCTGCACTGGGAGGCCAGCCCCGCCGACCCCGTGTGCACGGCATCCACCTTGTATGGCCCCAACCGCTGGCCGCCCATTGGCTTTGACGTGCAAGGCGCCGTGCAAGCCTATTGGGCCGAGATGACGCGGGTCAACGACGCCGTATTGGCTGCGCTGTGCCAGGCCCTGGGCATAGACCCCGCCGTGGTACTGGCCATGATGGACAAGCCCCTGACCAATATGACCCTGCTCAACTACCCGCCCACACCGGTGCGGGACGATGTGTGGGGCATACACCCGCACAAGGATTTCAATTTTCTGACCCTGCTGGCCCACGACCCGGTGGGCGGGCTCGAAGTGCGCACCCAAGACGGCCATTGGATAGAGGCCCGTTGCGGCGAACAGGAATACGTGCTCAATGTGGGCGATATGCTGGAGTTGCTCACCGGCGGGCGTTTGGTGTCCACCCCACACCGGGTGACCAACCGCAGCGCCTTGCAACGCCAGTCGTTTCCTTATTTCTCGGTTCCCCGGTTTGATGTGGTGGTGGCACCTTTGCTCCCGCCTGTGGCAGGTTTTGCGCGCAGTGCCTTGCAGTCGGGCGCAGCCAGCCACGGCATCTGGTATTCCAACTGGCCCGATGAGGCCGTCACCGACCCGGCCATGGACCTGGGCGATTACGCCGCCTGAGGCGCGGTTGCGCGGACCGTGTCGTTCGCTGGGTGACGGGGCGCTAGGCCAAGTCCTTGAACGGCTTTATTGCCGCCAAGTCCGGAAAGTCGCCCGCACGCTTGTTCTTCATGGCGGTCACGGCCTCACCTACATGCCGGTTGCTCCAGATGGCGGCTTGCAACCAGCCCATCTGCGCCAAAGACTCGTCCACCGTGTGGTCGCGGGCGTAGTGGACGGCCTGCTTGGTCCCCCAGATGGCTATGGGTGGCTTGGCGGCAATCTCGCGTGCGCATTGCATGGCGGCTTCCAGTGCCGCCTCAGGCGTAGGCAGCACGGCGTTGACCAGGCCGTATTGAAGCGCCTGGTCGGCCTTCATGCGCCGCCCGGTATAGGCCAGCTCTTTGACCACCGCCAGCGGAATCAGCTTGGGCAGGCGCTGCAGCGTGCCCACGTCGGCCACCATGCCGATATTGATTTCCTGGATGCAGAAAAACGCATCGGCTGAAGCGTAACGCAGGCAGCAGGCGGTGACCATGTCTACGGCGCCACCAATGCAGCCGCCCTGGAGGGCGGCAATCACCGGGATGCGCAGCTTTTCCAGCTTGGTGAAGGTTGCTTGCATGTCGGTCAGCGAGTCAAAGAAGGCGGCGCGCCCCTCGGGGCTTTGGTCGTCCATCTGGATGGCGCCAGCAAAGGTGTCCAGCGCCATGCCTGCGCTGAAGTGCTTGCCCGTGCTGCTGATCACCAGCGCACGCGCCGCGCTGCCATGGTGCAGATCGGTGAGCACCGTGTCGAGTTCGCGCCAAAACACGGGGCCCATGGTGTTGAGGGCGTCGGGCTGGTTGAGTACCAGGTGGGCGATGTGGTTTTCAATCGTCAGGGAAAAGCAGTGCATTGGGGTCATGGGGCAGAGTCTCCGTAAGGTTGGAAAGTAGCTTAGCGTCTTGCGTGCCGAGCAGCGAGCCGACCCTGACGCCCAAGAGACGCAGCCGTTTGGCCAGCGGCGCGCGCTTGAGGCATTGGCCCGCTGCGGCTCGAATCGCAGCCGCTTGGTCGGTGTAAAAGGGCAGTGTGTGGTCGCGGGTGACGATGGAAAAGTCGTCAAAACGCAGTTTGATTCCTATGGTTTTGCCCACGTAGCCCTTGCGTTGCAGGTCGGCGGCCACCTGTTCGCACAGTCGGGTGAACAGGGCGCCCAACTCAGCGCGGTCGCGCACCGCGTGCAGGTCGCGCTCAAAGGTGGTTTCGCGGCTCATGCTCACCGGTTCGCTGCTGGTCACCACGGGGCGTTCGTCGCGGCCCCAAGCGGCGTTGTGCAGCCAGGCGCCGGTCTTGTTGCCAAAGGTGGCAACCAGCCAATCGGCGTCTCGCTCGGCGAGCTGGCCTATGGTGTGGATGCCGTGGCTTTGTAGCTTTGCGTCCGACTTGGGGCCAATGCCGTTGATCTTGCGGCAAGCAAGGGGCCAGATCAGGCCTTGCAAGTCGTCTTCGAGCACCACGGAAATGCCATTTGGCTTGTTGAACTCGCTGGCCATCTTGGCCAGCAGCTTGTTGGGCGCCACGCCCACCGAGCAGGTCAGGCCCGTGTCGTTAAAAATCGCTTTTTGGATCAGCCGCGCCAACACCCGCCCACCCTCTCGCTGGCCGCCTGGCACCTCGGTGAAGTCTATAAACACCTCGTCCACGCCCCGGTTTTCGATTACTGGCGCCAACTCGGCAATGATGGCCTTGAAGCGCTGCGAGTAGTGGCGGTACTGCGCAAAGTCCACCGGCAGCAACAGGGCCTGCGGGCACAGTTTGGCCGCCTTCATCAGCCCCATGGCCGAGCCCACGCCAAATTGGCGCGCGGCATAGGTGGCGGTAGTAATCACACCGCGCCCGGTGTAGCCCGAGAGGCGCGGGAAAAAGTCCAGCGGTATGGCGCTCAGCTCGTCTTGCGTCCATTGCTGCTCAGGATAGGCCGCTGCCAGGCGGCCCAGCAAATCGTCCTCACGCCGCCGCCCGCCGCCAATCACCACGGGCAGGCCTTTGAGTTGCGGGTAGCGCAGCAGTTCCACCGACGCGTAAAACGCGTCCATGTCCAGGTGCGCAATGCGGCGAATCGGCGGCACTTGCACGCGGGTCGCCCAGGGGCCGGTGGCTAGACCGGAAAGGTGCCGGGCAGCAAGATGCCCTTGCCCACGGTTTGGATGTCGGTGTGGCCGCAAAAGGCCATGGTGATGTCGAGCTCTTTGTGGATGATTTCTAGCGCACGCGTCACCCCGGCTTCTCCTATGGCGCCCAGTCCGTAGACCATTGCGCGGCCAATGAGCGTGCCCCTCGCGCCCAGCGCCCAGGCTTTGAGCACGTCTTGCCCTGAGCGAATGCCGCCGTCCATCCACACCTCAATTTGCGAGCCCACAGCCTCCACGATGGCCGGCAGCGCCTCAATGCTGGACTGCGCGCCGTCCAACTGGCGCCCGCCGTGGTTGCTGACCACGATGGCGTCTGCTCCGCTGGCCACCGCCAGTTTGGCGTCTTCCACGTCTTGGATGCCTTTGAGGATGAGCTTGCCACCCCATTGCTCTTTCACCCAGGCCACGTCGGTCCAGGACAGGCGGGGGTCAAACTGCTCGTTGGTCCAGGCGGCCAGGGAGCGCATATCGCTCACGCTCTTGACGTGGCCCACCAGGTTGCCGAAGCTGTGGCGGCGCGTGCCCGCCATGCCCAAACACCAGCGCGGCTTGGTCATCAGGTTGATGATGTTGGCAATCGTGGGGCGGGGCGGGGCGGTAAGGCCATTTTTAAGGTCTTTGTGGCGCTGGCCGATCACCTGCAAATCCAGTGTTAATACCAACGCGTTGCAACCGGCTTTGCGGGTGCGCTCGATCATGTCGGCCATGGCCTGGCGGTCGCGCATCATGTAGAGCTGAAACCAGAACGGCGCCCTCGTGTGTGCGGCTATGTCCTCAATGGAGCAAATGCTCATGGTTGACAGGATGAAGGGGATGCCAAACTTCTCGGCCGCCTTGGCCGCTTTGATTTCGCCGTCGGCGCACTGCATGCCGGTCAGACCCACCGGGGCAATCGCCACCGGCATCTTTGTCTTCACACCGACCATTTTGGTGGCGGTGCTGCGGTTTTCCATGTTGACCGCCACGCGCTGGCGCAGTTTGATTTTTTGAAAATCGGCTTCGTTGGCGCGGTAGGTGCTCTCGGTCCAACTGCCGGTGTCGACGTAGTCGTAAAACATGCGCGGTACGCGCTTTTCGGCCAGCACGCGCAGGTCTTCTATGTTGGTGATCACAGCCATGGGGTGTCTTTCTGGGGTCTAAAGGTGGTCGCATGGTAGCGCGCCCACGCGCTGCAGCGGTGTGAAAGCCGCTCTTGGGGACTTGAAATTTCTTGTGAAAGGCCGCTTGCGGGTACAGCCCCGCATTTAGCTGCGGCTGATGCTGCCGCAGCCCGAGACGGTCACGTTGCGAACGGCCTGGGGGTCGGCCAGGGTCTCGGTGGCGCTGTCAAAGCCTACCGATTGCAGGTGCTGCGCCAGCCCCGCGTCCATGCTGATCGCATGCTGCGCAAACCACTCGGCTAGTGCCTCGGCCATGCGGTTGATGATGTCAGTTTCTCCCTTTTGGTAGTGCGCCACTACCGCTTGCATGGTCTCCAAGATCATGGCGTGCTGATCGCTATGGCAGTTTTTTGGCGTAAAGCCGGTGGCCTGCATCCAGCGGTCTTCTTGGGCAAAGTGCGCCACCGTGTGGTCCAAAAAAGCTTGGTACAGCGGCAACTGGTCTACCGCAGGCGTGGCAAACAGGGCATTGAGCTGGTCCGCAAATTCCGCGTGCGTGTGGTCCATGCGCGCGTCACCGGTTAACAGGTCATCGGACCAAGTGAAACCGTTTTGAATGGCACCGGGGTTACTGGCGAGGGCGGGTGAAGATGTTTGCATGGCTGAAAAGCGCTCCAGGGTGGCGTTGCCGCGAGTTTAAGCCGCTGACCACCATGCCCCCTTGGCCAAAGAAAAAGCCGCATTGCGTTCAAACAATGCGGCTTGGTCAATGGTGCCCGGGGCCGGACTCGAACCGGCACGCCTTGCGGCGGGGGATTTTGAGTCCCCTTAGGTTCTAATTTGCATTTGTTGATTGATGTAGATATAATTAATACAAATCAACAACTTATCGTGAATTTTGGAAAAATAACAGCCACAATTGTTGATTGATATTCCCCAAAATATGGGTTTTTTGGCTACACAGTGGCTACACAGTAAGCGGGGCACAACGATGGCGCGACCAAAAAAGTACGAGGCACCGGACCTCACGGAGCGTGTCAACCTGACCGTGGGCGTGATTGACCGACTGACCTGCCGCACGGATATCAAGTGCCAAGCCTTTTTGCGAGACAGCGAGGTGCCTGCGCTGCGCGTGCGGGTGACCAACACCGGGGCCAAGAGTTTTGTCTTTGAGAAAAAGCTAAACCGCCAAACCATCCGCCGCACCATTGGTGCCGTGTCCGACTGGTCCATTGAAGCCGCCCGCAAGGAAGCGCAAGCGTTGGCCGTTACGCTGGACAAAGGCGATGACCCGAGGGAGTTGGACCGCACCAAGGAAGAGGCCAAAGCAAAAGCCAAAGCTGAAAAAGAACGCGCCACCAAATTCACATTCGGGGCACTGATGGCCGATTACGCCAACGAGTTGGAGCGCCAAGGCAAGACTTCACACGCCAAGGTGCGGGGCATGGTCAAGCTGCACTTGACGGATGGCGTACCAAGGCTGGCCAACACTGCCGCCGCGCTGGTGAGCGCTGAACAAATAGCCGACTTGCTGCGTGGCTTGCGTGAGGCCGGGAAAGAGCGCACCGCTGGCAAGCTGCGGAGTTATGCCCGCGCTGCCTTTGAGATGGCCCGAACATCCAAGTTGAGCCTGCTGGTGCCCGTGCACTTCAAGAGTTACGGGGTGCAACACAACCCAGCCGCTGAGACCGTAGCCATCAAGTTGGTGCCCGACAAAAACCCTTTGATGCCAGTGCACCTGCGACAGTATTGGCAGGCCATAGAACCACTACAAGGTGTCCGGGGTGCTGTGCTGCGCCTGCACCTGCTGACGGGTGGCCAGCGCATCGAACAACTGCGCCAGTTGGTCCGCTCCAACGTGGGGGAGGGCGCTATCACCTTACTGGATGCCAAAGGGCGCACAGGCCGTGGTGCAAGGCTGCACACCATCCCGCTGCTGCCTACTGCCCGGGAAGCCCTGGACGCCTTGCTGGCGCTGAACCCCGGTGAGTTTCCATTGTCGGTGGATGGTGGCGCGTCACCCGTGAGCGCCAAGGCTATTTCAGACTGGGCCAAATATGCAGCCGCTGGGGTGGAGTGGGTGCCGACCGATAAACCCGTGGGCCAGTTTCAGGCAAAGCGCATCCGTTCCGGCGTGGAGACCGCATTGGCCAGCCTGCGAGTCAGTCAGGAAACCCGGGGCCACTTGCTGAGTCATGGCGTCACGGGCGTGCAAGCGGCAAGCTATGACGGGCACGATTACGCGCCGCAAAAGCTGGAAGCCTTGGAAACACTGCACCGATTCCTGACCGAGACCAGCGCCAGCGTGGTGCACATCGCATCAAGAGTGGCTGCTTGAGTTTTTTAATTAATGCCCATACAATAAATCCATTCATGCAATTCACATTTGACCCGCGCAAAGATACCGCCAACCTCATCAAGCACGGACTTTCCTTGTCAGACGCACCGCTGGTTTTCAATGCGCCTAACAAGCTGACGATCCAGAGCGCACGGGGCGATGAAGCCC
>CAMDKE010000085.1 GCA_945901215.1 Comamonas sp. lk | reverse complement strand
CCCTTTATGGCAGCCTTTGGGCTTTTCCCAGGGCGATAAGACGCACCGGCTTTAGGCCCAAACGCCCGGCTCCTGTAGCGGTAACCGATTGGTAAACCAGCGCGCGGCGCGCGGCGTTAGCATGGGCGCCTTTGGCGTGCCGCCGCGCGCCCGTTTACGGTCCAATATTTGGGTAGTTACCTATGTCTGCTGCTGCACCCTCCATCGTTTTTCCCCCGTCCATGGCGCCCGTAGCCTGTGTGGACATTGGCGGCACCAAGGTGGCTGTTAGCGTGGCCGACGGCCAAGGTGTGCGCGCCAAGGTGACTGAGCCCACCGCCACCGTGGGCGACCGGGGTGCGTTGGCGGCTCAAATTATTCGCCTGGTAGGGCAAAGCTGCGCCAACGCTGGCGTGGCGGTGGCTGGTATCGCGGCAGTCGGCGTGGCATCGTGTGGGCCTTTTGTCATGGCCGACGGGCTGATCGAGCTGGCCGCCCCCAATATCTGCGGCGGCCTGGCGGGCAAGGCGCGGGGACTGCCCAACGACTGGTCCACGGCGTATCTGGAAGCGCCCCTGCGCCAGGCCTTCGGCAAGGTACGGGTAGAAAACGACGGCGTCGGCGCGCTGGAGGCCGAGCGCCGCTGGGGCGCTTTGCAAGGCATGGAACACTGCGCCTACGTGACCTGGAGCACCGGCATTGGCATGGGCGTGTGCGTGGACGGGCGCATTCTGCGCGGCAAAAACGGCAATGCCGGTCACGCCGGCCACACTTTTGTGAGTGACAACCAGGACGCGCTGTGCGGCTGCGGCAACCTGGGCGACGTGGAAGGGCTGATTGCGGGCAACGCCATCGCCCGGCGTTTTGGTAGCCAGGGCTACGCGGACGCATCCGCGTTGTTGGAGGCGGCCCGCGCGGGTGACACAGCCGCCCTGGAGCGCGTAGAAGAACTCTGCCGGGTGATGGGCCGCGCCATTTACAACCTGGTGGCCACGCTGGACCTGCAGCGCATCAGCATGGGCGGCAGCGTGTTTTGGCACCACCGCGACTTCTTACTTCCCAGGGTAGTGGCTCATGTGCAGGGCAAGCTGCCAGCGCTTACCGATGGGGTGGAAATCGTGCCAGCAGGCCTGGGCACGGCCGTGGGCGACTACGCGGCATTGGCCTTGGTGATGGCATAGGCCCAACCGCCATGCTCAAGTGCCCTAGTTCATGCGGGCCACGGCCTAGCGCGTCTCCATAGCCGCCACAGCCTTCGCGCGGGCCTGGGCTACCGCGCGGCCAATGTCAGGGCCACGCGCGCCCGCCTGCTGGGCGGCGCTGGCAATTTGATCCGTAGCAACGCCTTGCGCGTGCTGCAGTGCGCGAAGCAGGCGCGCGCCCTGGGGGTAAGCGGCTTGTTCGTAGCCTAGGCGGCCGCGCGCATCGCATTCGCAGGCGTGCACCACTTGGGCAAAGCGCTCGGGCTTGCGAAAGGCGTCGCAGCGTTCCAGCAGGCGCACGGTGGCGGGTGCGTCCAGGCTCGCGCTGCGGTGGACGTTGCCGTGCTCGCGGGCCACCACTTCGGCCAGCTCGGTGCAGGCGTGGGGCAGGCGCAGGCGTTGGGCCATGATTTGAATCAACCGCACGCTGCGTACTTCGTGGGCGATATGGCGCGGCCACTCGGCGGGTGGCGTGGTGGCTTTGCCCAGGTCGTGCACCAGGCAGGCAAAGCGCACCTCCAGCGGCGCCTTGGATTGGGCGGCGCAGTCCAGCACCATCATTACGTGCACGCCGGTGTCGATTTCGGGGTGGTGTTCGGGTGGCTGGGGAACGCCCCATAGGGCGTCCAACTCGGGCAGCACCACGGCCAAAGCAGCGCAGTCGCGCAGCACGGCAAACATGCGCGAGGGCTGGTCTTCCATCAGGCCTTTGGCCAGCTCTTGCCACACACGCTCGGCCACCAGATGTGCGGCTTCTCCGTCTTGCACCATGGCGCGCAGCAGGGACAGCGTCTCGTCGGCCACCGTGAACTGCGCAAAGCGCGCCGCAAAGCGCGCCAGCCGCAGGATGCGCACCGGGTCTTCGGCAAACGCGGGGCTGGCGTGGCGCAACACTCGGGCGGCCAAGTCGCGCTGCCCGCCGCAGGGGTCAACCAGGGTGGTGATGTCGGGCATATTGCTGCCGTCCGGCAAGGCGCGCGCGGCCATGGCGTTGATGCTCAGGTCACGCCGGGCCAGGTCTTCTTCTAGCGTGACGCTGGGGTCTGCATGGACTACAAAGCCGCGGTAGCCGCTGCCGCTTTTGCGCTCGGTGCGGGCCAGGGCGTATTCCTCATGCGTTTGCGGATGCAAAAACACCGGAAAATCCCGCCCCACCGGCACAAAGCCCTGGGCCACCATCTGCTCGGGCGTGGCACCCACCACCACCCAGTCGCGGTCTTGCACCGGCAGGCCCAGCAAATGGTCGCGCACCGCGCCGCCGACAAGATAGGTTTGCATGGTGGCCCGGGGCGCCAGTCAGCGGTGCAGCCGGTAGGGCTCTTCAAAGTCCAAAAAGTCGTGCTCGGCCAGCGCACCATCGACCCATGCCTTGACGCCGGGCAGGGCGCATACGCACTCCACGTAGGCCTTGATGGCATCCGGCACCGGCAGTGCGTAGGTTTTGATGCGCATACACACCGGCGCGAAATAGGCGTCGGCAATGCTGAACTCGCCAAACAGCAGCGGGCCTGCGTGGGCCTGCAGCAATTCGCGCCACATGTGTACCAAGCGCGCCACGTCGGCACGCACGTCGGGTTTGTCGCGCCAGATCAGCTCGCCTTGCTCGGGCAAATCGGCCTCGATGTTCATGGGGCAGTTGGCACGCAAGCCCATAAAGCCCGAGTGCATTTCGGCGCAAATGCTGCGCGCATGCGCCCGCGCAGCAGTGTCGCGCGGCCACAGGTGTTTGTCGGGAAACATTTCGGCCAGAGTTTCGGCAATGGCCAGGGTGTCCCACACGGCGAGTGCGCCGCTTTGCAGCACCGGCACCTTGGCCGCCGGGCTGATCGAACCCAGCGTGTGTTTGAACCGCGACTCTGGCGTGAAGGCGTCAAAGCGCACCATCACCTCCTCAAACGCGATGCCCGCCTGGGTCATCAGCACCCAGGGGCGCATGGACCAGGACGAATAATTTTTGTTTCCGATATAGAGCTTGAGCATCTCGCACCTCCTCCTAAAAATTGCGAATGCGTCAGGGCAAATCAAGGCCGACTTCGGGCACTGCGGCATCCACCGGCCCCACGTTGCCCAGACGCGCCTTGATGGACTGCGGCTGGCCGCTGAGCACTGCGGCGTACAGGGTGGTGTTGGACAGCACTTTTTTCACATAGTCGCGCGTCTCGTTGAACGGAATGTTTTCTGCCCAGATGGCTGCCTCCAGGGCCTGTGCACCGCTTGCGCCGCGCCAAGCCCGCGCACGACTGGGGCCTGCGTTATAGGCCGCCGCTGCCAGTGGCATGGAGCCACCAAACGTGTCGAGCACCAGTTTGAGGTAGCCGGTGCCAATGGCAATATTGGTGTCGCGTTCGTTGATTTTGTTTGGCGTGAAGTCAGTCATACCGATTTTCTTGGCGGTCCATTTGGCCGTGGCGGGCATCACCTGCATCAAGCCAGACGCGCCAACACCGGATTTGGCGTCCATGATGAAGCGACTCTCCTGACGGATCAGGCCGTACACATAAGCGGGATCCAGGCCAATGCTTTGGGCCCGTGCGGTGACGGCGACCTTGAACGGCATGGGGAAACGCTGCTCCATATCAATAAAGCCCTTGGTGCGCTCGCTGGTGTTGATGCAGCGGTCCCACACCTCGGCGTGGCAGGCCAGGTCTGCAGCAGCGAGCAAGCCGCGGTCGTCCATGCCCCCTTTGACATGCAAGTTGATGCTGTAGTTCCACTCGCGCACGCCCTCACTTCGCAGGCCCAGGGCAATCGCATGCAGCGCACGTTGCAGGCCGGGGTTTTGGCGCGCAGCGTCTTTTTCTTCGGCGCTGGGCGGCAAGGGGCGCGGTGGCACGGTGCTGCGCTGGCCAAGTTCTTCGAGTGCAAGCTGCTCATAAAAACCGCGTACACCCGCAATGCTTTGCAAATCCGCCTGCGCTTGGCTGCGTACCGATTCACCCGCGCGCTGCGCCAGCACAGCGCGGGCATGCCAATACACCCAGCCTGGCTCTTTGCGTAAAGCCTGCGGCAAGGAAGCGATGGCCTGCTGCACCTGTGCCCATTGCCCGGCGCGCAGGGCAGCGCGCGCTGCCCAGAGCAAATGGTCCTCGTGCATCTGGTCAAAGCGGCCTTTGGCGTAATAACCCAGGGCGGTGTCCAAGCCTTTTTGGGCTGCGCGCTTGCCAATCACACCCCAAATCCAGCTGCGCTCCTCGGCCGTGAGCTGGGCACGCCAGCGCAGTTTTTCTACTTCGATGGCGGCATCTTGCGGCTCCAGATAGGCCAGGCGGATCAACGCCAGCGACACAAATTCGCGCGTCTGGGGCTGCAGCGCCGTAACCTTGCCACCCAGGTATTTGCCAGGGTTGAGGTAAATGGCGTTGACCGTTTTGACCCATTTTTCGTTCAGTGCGCCCACCGCTTGCGTCGTCACCTTCAGGCGGTCGTTTTCCATGCCCAGGCGCGCACGCACCCAGGCTGTCTGGCCGGGCATTTTTTTCGCCTTAAGCAGTTCTTCAGCCACACCGGCGCAGGCTTCGTCGGGTTCACGCTGGGCCAGCCACAGGTCTTGCACCTGCGCGGCCACGTCAGCGCCCGTGGCTTGCCAGTCGCTCCACAAGCCGTAACAGGCTATGGCGCGGTCGTCACCCATGCGGTACTGGCCAAACTGCTGGCGCACGGCGGACCACTCGCGGTTGCGTCCGAGCTGCATCAGCCAGTCGGCGCGCAGGCGGTCTTCTTGGTAGCTGCCAGCCCAGCGGGCCAAAAAGCCTTCGATCTCGGCCTTGCTTGCGGTGTCGAGGCGAGCAGACAGCTCCCAATATGCGGCCCAAGGCTCTAGCAACGAACCCCTGGTGGCACTGAGTAAGCTAGCCATGCGTTTGAGGTCGCGTTGCTTGTAGGCCTGCGCTATGTCCAGCACGGCCTGGTCGGCATGGCTGATGTCAAGGGATTGGGTGCGTGCTGGTGAGGCTGTACAAAACAACATACCGCTGGCGGCCAATACTGCCAAAATGGATCGAAATAACTGCATGGGCTGATTATGGACAACTCTATGGACAAGCCGGGTTTTGACAAAAAAGCCCTCCGCAAGAGCCTGCTGGAACAGCGTATGGCCTTGCCCGACCGCCTGCACCGCGGCGAACTGTTGCTGCGCGTCATGCGGGTGTGGCTGGTGGGGCGTACCGACACCACCATCGGCGCGTACTGGCCTATCAAGGGCGAATTTGATCCCTTGCCCGCGCTGCACCGCTGGAAAGAGGATGGCGAGCTCAACGACGCGCCGCAGCGCCGCTGCATTGCGCTGCCGGTGATCAACAAGCTGCACAAAACCATGACTTTCCACACCTGGTACCCCGGTTGCCCCATGGAAGACGACGCCTATGGCATTCCCAAGCCAAAAGACACTGAAATGGTGGCGCCAAGCTTGCTCTTTGTTCCCTGCATAGGCTATAGCGCAGGGGGCTACCGGCTGGGCTATGGCGGTGGGTTTTACGACCGCATGCTAGCCAGCCTGGAGCCGCGCCCGTTTACCGTGGGCCTGGGATTTGGTGTTGGCTATGTGCCCGATTTTGAGCCCGAAGCCCATGACATTCCACTGGACGCTGTGCTCACCGATTACGGCGTGGCCTGGCCGGTGGATCACCCGGGCCGTGTAGAGCGCTAGCGGCGCCGCCGGACAGATTTCAGGCGGCGTGGACTAGGGGCTTTGCGCCATCAGTGCCTGCAGGTCGCGGCTGTAGCCCTGCAAGGCGTTAACCATGTTTTTGCGTTGCTGCGCCGTGGCACTGCGGTGCAGTTCGGCCATGGCCTCGCAGGTTTGCTCCACCGAACGGTCTTTGTAGGCGCGGTAGGCCGCGTCGGGGGAATGAAAGTAGGCTTTGGCCTGCGCTGCCAAAGCCGTTTGCGCGGTGCTGGCGTCGGCCTGGCGCAAGGTGGCCAAGGTTTCCACAATATCGGTTTGGCGGCGCAGGATTTCGCGGTAACGCAAGGGCTGGTCTGCGCCTGATTTCTCCATGCTGGCTTGTAGCTGGCGCACCTGGCCGGGGCTCAGAGGGCCGTAAAAATCTTCCAACCGATCACGGATTTTTTGGGTGCGTCGCGCCATGCTGTCGCCGTCCGTGCTGAGCCATTCCTCGCGCCATTTGCGGTTGTTTTTATCGAACGTCGCCGCCATGGCGCGCAACTGAGCCGCTTGGAAGGTGGGTGCCACCGCAGCGGCGGCGGGCAGAGCGCGCTCCACGAGCGCTTCCATGCGCACCACGCTGCGCTCGTACAGGGCACAAACTTGGGCACTGCTGGGCGACTGCGACGCCAGCGCCTGCGCGCTTTGCAACAGCTCGGCCACCAAGGGCAACTCCTCGCGCCGATGCCAGCGTGCCAAATCAGCCAGATCGGCGCGAACGCGCTGGCTTTGGGCCTTGTCAAAATCGGCGAAACCGTCAAGCCACCAGTGCAAAAGCTCGGGCGCGTTGTTGTAGCTCAGGCGCAGCGCCGAGCAACCACCCATCGCCAGCAAAGCGCCCAGCAGTGCCAGGAGCACCGGCAGGCGCAGCGCGCGGATAATCCAAGGAACGCACCCAGCCACTAGCCGTGGTGCAAATTGATACAAATAAGGCATGCCCGTGAGTCTATTTCAGCCAACCGAGCCCACAACGCACATCCCGCACGATGAACATCCGGTGGATGTGGTCATCATGGCCGCTGGCAAGGGCACACGCATGAAAAGCCGCCTGCCCAAAGTCTTGCAACGCCTGGCCCATGTGCCGCTTGTGCAGCATGTGCTGGCTACGGCGCAACAACTTCAGGCGCGCTCTGCCGTAGTAATTACCGGCCACGGCGCCGAGCAGGTGGAGGCGGCGCTGGCGCCATTGGCAGGCAGGCTGGCGCTGAAGTTTGTGCGCCAGGAGCCGCAACTCGGCACCGGCCACGCGGTCCAACAGGCCGTGCCCGCAATTGGCGACGATGGCGTGGTGGTGGTGCTGTCAGGCGACGTGCCGCTCACGCAAGCTGACACGCTGCAAGCGCTGGTCACTTTATGCGCCGGGCATCACCTGGCGCTGCTGACCATTGACCTGCCCGACCCGACGGGCTATGGCCGGGTGGTGCGCGCCGGTAACGCGGTAACGGCCATTGTCGAGCACAAGGACGCATCGGCGCAGCAACACACTATTACCGAGATCTACAGCGGCATCATGGCGGTACCCGCCGCATTGCTCAAACGCTGGCTGGCACGCCTGGACAACCAGAATGCCCAGGGCGAGTACTACCTGACAGACATCGTGAAGTTCGCCGTGCAAGACGGCGTGTCCGTTCTCGCTCAAAAAACCGACGACGCGGTGCAAGTGGCCGGCATCAATAGCCCGGTTCAACTCGCCGAGCTGGAGCGCGCCCACCAGCGCCGCCAAGCCCTGGCGCTGATGGAAGCCGGTGTGCGCCTGGCCGACCCGGCGCGCCTGGACGTTCGCGGGCGCCTGACCTGCGGCATAGACGTGGAAATTGACGTCAATTGCATTTTTGAAGGCGCGGTGAGCTTGGGCGACAACGTGACCATTGGCGCCCATTGCGTGCTGGCCGATTGCACCATCGAGGCCGGAGCGGTCATCCACCCCTTTACCCATATTGACGGCGGCGCGCAGGGTGTTCGCGTGGGCGAGGGTGCGCTGATTGGCCCGTTTGCCCGCCTGCGCCCCGGCGCGCAGCTCGGGGCGCAAGTGCATATTGGCAACTTTGTCGAGGTCAAAAACTCCACATTGGCCGCCGGCGCCAAAGCCAACCACCTGGCCTATCTGGGCGACGCCACGGTGGGCGAGCGCGTCAACTTTGGCGCGGGCAGCATCACCGCCAACTACGACGGCGCCAACAAACACCGCACCACGATAGAGGCCGACGTGCATGTGGGAAGCAACTGCGTGCTGGTGGCCCCGGTCACCCTGGGCGCGGGGGCCACCGTGGGCGGCGGGTCCACCATTACCAAAGATGTGCCTGCGGGTGCGCTGAGCGTTTCCCGGGGCAAACAGTTCAATCTTGCCAATTGGGTGCGGCCGGCCAAGAAGGCAAAGTAGCAAAACCGGGCGGTGCCCACGCCTCGGGCTATGCTAGTATTTCTTACCACCAGTAAGGAATATCCATGTCCACCACCACGGTTACCAGCAAAGGCCAAGTCACCATTCCGCTGGCGCTGCGCAAAGCGCTGGGCCTGCACGCGGGCAGCCGCCTGGATTTTGTGCAAGACGGCGCGGGCATGCGGGTCACCGCGCTGCAAGACAGCAGCGGCGCGCTCAAGGGCCGGTTCGCAGGCCGGGTGCGCAAGCCCGTGAGCCTGGCCGCCATGGACAAAGCCGTTGCACAACAGGCGGCAGCGCGGCTGAAGCACACAAAAACATGATCGGCATCGACACCAACGTCTTGGTGCGTTACCTGACCCAAGACGACGCAGCGCAAGCCGCGCGGGCCACGCGCTTCATGGAAGCCGAGCTAGGCCCGGCGCAACAGGGCTTTATCAGCGTAGTGGTCTTGGTGGAGTTGTGCTGGGTGTTGCAAAGCCTGTACCGCGTCACGACACTGGAGTTGCTGGATTTGATCGACGACCTGCTGCGCAGCCGCCATTTGCAGCTGGAGCACCGAGCGGCGGTGCAAGCGGCGGCGCTCGCCCTGCGCCAAAACCCCAAAGCCAGCGCAGGCTTGGCCGACGTGCTGATCACCCACATCGGCCAGTTGCTGGGCTGCAGCCATACGGTGAGCTTTGACAAAGGCGCGGTGCATTGGGCGGGGATGACGCTGCTGGCTTGAGCTTGGAGGGCGGCCCTACAGATTTATTTTCTCTAATCAGGCCGTTACGCCGCCCCACCCAGCGGCCAGGTGCTGGTGAACTTCGCCCGCTTCAAGCTAAAAAACGCCTTCACGTTGCGCACATTGGCGTCTTGGGTGAGCAGGCGCTGGGTGGTGGCCAGGTAGTCGGGCATGTCGCGCGCCTGGATGACGAGCACAAAGTCTGGCCCCGGCGACACGCGCCAGCATTGTTGTACCGCCGCGTCTGCCACGGCGCGGGCTTCAAAAGCGTCCAGGTGCTCGGCGCCCTGGCGGTCCAGCGTTACTTCTACCAGTGCGCTCAAACCAAGACCTTGCAGCGTGGCCAGCCGGTCGGCGTTCAGCACCGCCACTTGGCGCTCAATCCAGCCTGCGTCCACCAAGCGTTTGACGCGGCGCAGGCAGGTGGGCGGCGAAATGTGCAACAGTGCCGCCAGCGCCAGGTTGCTGCGCGAGGCGTCGTGCTGCAAGGCGTCTAGCAGCTTCAGGTCGGTGGCATCCAAGAAATTTTGTTCCATAAATTAAACGTGTAAGAACTTAAATTCCGAATTGAGAATTTGGTGAAATTTTACGACTATAAAAGTATTATTTATATCGAATAATTTTTCAGCGTCCTGCCTATGATGCGGCCTATCACCCTGCAAGGAGCTTCATATGTGTGG
>CAMDKE010000084.1 GCA_945901215.1 Comamonas sp. lk | reverse complement strand
CGGTTACCCAGCAGTGTGTCAAGGATTGCGATCTTCTTGATGCCCTCTGCCGTGACCCCGATGGGAAACTTTTGCCGTTTGGTATTGACGAAAAGCCAGCGGCCGGAATCTTCCTCATACTCGATAGAACCACCAAGAATGCCTTCAAGTCTCTGGCGTGATTGCGCGAATTCGGTGATGTTTCTTCCTTTAGACGTTGCGATCTTTAGCGACTTAGCCAGGTCAAAATAGGTGTCATCAAATCCAAATACCTTGTCTTGTTCCCTTGACTTCAAGATGATTTGGTGCAGTGACAGCACCTCCTTGGTCGGCAAAAAGACGGAATTACTGGTTCGAGGCGGCACGTGACTTTCAAGTCCATGAATCTGTTTGCTGGTGTCTTTACCAAAGCTATAGGAAAACTCATTGTTGTCTATGGTGAGAGTGCTTGACAAAGGGCTCTCGGCCCCCTTGCTAACCAGGTCGCCAATCTTCTCAGCTTGGAATGTCCAGTAAAGCTTGTCGACCAGAATCTCAGAGGCCGATCGCTGCTCGTTTCCCCGCTTGTACTCTTCCAGGGTGCGCACGCTGCTGTATATCGCTTTAAGTAGAAATGTTTTACCACTGCCATTGCCACCGATGACCAAATTGATCTTGCCTAGTGACTTCCAATCTATCTTAGAGAGCGGGCCAAAGTTGTCGAGTTTGATTTGATTGATCATTGATAAACATCTCCATGAGTCAATTGAGCACTAGCTGGTGTTTGCATTACGAGACCTGAACTTTGGTC
This sequence comes from Comamonas sp. lk, assembly GCA_945901215.1. Taxonomy (GTDB): domain Bacteria; phylum Pseudomonadota; class Gammaproteobacteria; order Burkholderiales; family Burkholderiaceae_C; genus Allorhodoferax. The sequence continues at coordinate 8,885 of CAMDKE010000084.1, read as the reverse complement.
GTATCGTGACAGTAAGGGTTCGCCTTCTTGGTCGTTTAAGCAAGGTTGTTCTGTTGCCCGCATTTTTCGCCCTGGTTGGGGGTCAAAGCGCTTTGCGCAAACTCGCCGGGGCAATTTTCAGCCCCTCGCGGTACTTGGCCACGGTGCGCCGGGCGCATTCAATGCCTTGTTCTTTCAGCATTTCGGAGAGTTGGTTGTCGCTCAAAGGCTTTTTCGGGCTCTCGGCGGCAATGAACTGCTTGATGATGGCGCGCACCGCCGTGCTGGATGCGCTGCCACCCGACTCGGTGTCCAGGCCGGAGCCAAAAAAGTACTTCAGCTCAAAGGTGCCAAAGGGCGTGGCCATGTACTTGGCCGTGGTCACGCGGCTGATGGTGGACTCGTGCAGGCCGAGTTCTTCGGCAATCTCGCGCAGCACCAGCGGGCGCATGGCCAGCTCGCCGTGGGTGAAAAAGCTTTTTTGCCGCTCCACCACCGCCGTGCTGACGCGCAGGATGGTGTCAAAGCGCTGCTGGATGTTCTTGATAAACCAGCGCGCTTCTTGCAGGCGCTGCTGCAGCCCGGCGTGGCTGGAGCTGGCTTTGTGGTTGCGCAGCACATTGGCATAAATGTCGTGCACCCGCAGGCGCGGCATTACGTCGGGGTTGAGCTGCACGCGAAACTTTGGCGTGGCGCCGGCCTTGTGCATGGCGCTGACCAGCACGTCTGGCACCACGATGTTGCGCTCCACGTCCACAAAGCGCCTTCCCGGTTTGGGCTCCAGCCGTGCAATCAGCGCAATCGCCTCGCGCACCAGCGCGTCGCTGCCCACGCCCAGCAATACCAAGCGCTTGATGTCGCGCCGCGCCAGCAGGTCCATGGGCTGCTGGCAGATGCGCAAGGCCACTTCCAGCACCTCCGGATCAAAATCGGTTTCGGGCGCATCGGTGTCCAGATCTACCAGCAGCGCACGCACTTGCAGGCGCAGGCATTCGCCCAGGTCTCGGGCGCCCACGCCCACTGGCTCAAGGCTTTGCAAGAGCCCCAATGCCACGGTGAAGTGGTGCACCAGGTCTTCGATTTGTTCTAGGTCGTCACCGGCCAGGCTTTGCGCCAGCGACTCCAGCGGGTCTTCCAGGTAGCCGTCGTCGTTGAGCGACTCGATCAGAAAGCGCAGCGCCGCGCTGTCGGTGTCGCTCAGGCGCAGGCGCAGTGCCTGGCGCAGCAAATGCGCTTGCAGCGACTCTTGCACGCGTGCCAGCTCGGTGGCGTCTTTGTCTTCGTCGTCGCCCAGGTTGTTGGTGCGCGCCTTGGCGTCGCCACCCCATTCGCCATCGTCGGGCGTGGTCTCGGTGGTGCCGTCACCCTCCCAGCTCACGCCGTCTTCGCCGGGCTCGGCGCTCAGCGGGGTGGCATCTTGGTCGCGGTTGGTGTCGGCTGCCGCGGTATTGGAAAAATCGGTGGTGGCAATGGGGGCGTATTCGCTCAGGCGGTCGCCTTCACTCACCGGCGTGTCCGTCTGCGCCAGCCCAAACTGCTCGCGCTCGGCTGCCTCGTGGTCCATCTCTAAAAAGGGATTGACTTCGAGCATTTGCTCGATCTCCTGGCCCAACTCCAACGTGGAGAGTTGCAACAGCCGAATCGACTGCTGCAACTGCGGCGTCAGCGCCAGATGCTGGGAAACGCGGAGGGAAAGACCCTGTCTCACGCCAGGACTCCAAGCCGCGCCGGGCCGCCCCAAGCGGCTTGGACCCCCTCGGGGGGCAGCGGAGTACACGAAGTGACAAGCGTGGGGGTCATCACTCTACATTTTGAAGTTCTCGCCGAGATAGACACGGCGCACTTCGGCGTTGGAGACTATTTCGGACGGGGTGCCCTGCGCCAGCACATTGCCATCGCTGATGATGTAGGCATGGTCACAAATGCCCAGAGTCTCGCGCACGTTGTGGTCGGTGATCAGCACGCCGATGTTGCGGCTCTTCAGGAAGGTGATGATGCGCTGGATCTCGATCACTGCAATCGGGTCGATGCCCGCAAAAGGCTCATCGAGCAGAATGAAGCGCGGCTGCGTGGCCAGGGCGCGGGCAATTTCCACCCGGCGGCGCTCGCCACCCGAGAGCGCCAGGGCTGGTGACAGGCGCAAATGCTCGACCCGCAGATCTTGCAGCAGGGCCGTCAGGCGGGTTTCGATATCGGCGCTGGCCAGTGACCGGCCGTCGGGGCCGATTTGCAGCTCAAGCACTGCGCGCACGTTGTCTTCGACGTTGAGCTTGCGAAAAATAGAGGCTTCCTGTGGCAGGTAGCCCAGACCCAGGCGCGCGCGGCGGTGTATGGGCATGTCTTCAATGCCTTTGCCGTCAATCGAGATGCTTCCCGCGCTGGTGCGCAGCAAGCCCACTAGCATGTAAAACGAGGTGGTTTTTCCCGCGCCGTTTGGCCCCAGCAGACCCACCACTTCGCCGGTGCGCACCGAAAGCGACACGTCTTTGACCACCTGGCGCTTGCCATAAGACTTTTGAAGGTGCCGCGCCTCCAGAATTCCGCTTTCGCGCGGATCTGGGTTTGCTTGCGGTGCCGCCCTGTCCGTCGCCTGCGAAGCGGTCGCCGCGCCTTGCGTCATTGCGGCTTGCTTTCCAGCTTGTCGCTGGCGCGCTGGGGCGATGTGGTGCCGCTTGCCGTCGCCGGAGTTTCTGGCTTGGGTGTGAGCATGGCGCGCACGCGGCCTTTGGCTGCGCCGGTCGCACCGGCGGCCGATCCGTCGACGCTGAATTTGTCGGTCAGGTTCTCATAGACGATGAGCGCGCCCGTCACCTCGTCGGCCAGCACGCTTGCGCGGTAGCGCCGCAGCACTGCGTTTTTCTCGAAGCGCACGGTGTCGGCCTTGCCGTTGTAGTTCAAGGTTTCGGACTCGCCTTCGATGAACTCATCCATGCCTTCGCGCTTTTGCCGGAAAAAGGCACGCTCAGCGGGTGTGCCGGTGACCAGGCCATATTGGTAGCCTTCGGGATCTTGGCGCACTTCAACGCGGGCCCCACGGATCTGGATGGTGCCTTTGGTGATAAGTACGCGGCCTGTAAACACGGTGACTTGCTGCAGGTCGTCATAGCGCAGCGTGTCGGCCTCAATGTTCATGGGCTTGCTGCGGTCGGCCTTTTCCGCCCAGGCTGGCGATGCAAGGGCGACACAAACCCCTAACACAGCGGTGGGAATGTTTTTCATAAAGGCACGAAACTTGCTGTAGGGCACATCGATGGCATTGTAGCCACCCCAAGCGACGGACACGCGGGGTATGGCTTGGCAGCTTAGGGCTTTTTGGCTGCCTTCGCGGGTGCTGGTTTGCCCGCCGTGGGACGCAGACCGGCGACCAAGGATTCGACAACTTGGAGTGCGCGCTCCATGCTCTTGGCGAGGCTGCCGTCGGTGTAAAACCGGCCGGCCACGCCCAGGGCAGGAACGCCTTCGACCTTGTAGGCATTTTGCAATTGCGACGCGCGCTGCGCCTTGGTGACCACGCCAAAAGAGTTGTACTGGGCCACAAACTTGGCCTGGTCTACGCCGTTTTTCCCAACCCACTCGGTGATCGCCTCGCCCGAGGCGAGCGGGAGCTTTTGGACATGGATGGCCGCAAACACCTTGGCGTGCAGCTTTTCCACCAGACCCATCGCTTCCAGGGTGTAAAACAGGCGCTGCTGCGGCACAAAGGAGGTGTCAAACGCGACCGGTACGCGCCGAAACGCCACGTCATTGGGCAGCTTTTTGACCCACTCGCCCAGAGTGGGCTCAAACGCATTGCAGTGTTGGCAGCTGTACCAGAAAAACTCGACCACCTCGATCTTGCCTTGAGGTGCCTCCACGTTCGCGGGTGTGTCGAGCACTTGGTAGTCGGTTCCAGCCACTGGCTTTTGGACTTGCGCAAGCGCGTGCTTGGTCCAGCTGGCGGCCAGGGCGGCACCCAGGGCAATATGGGAAAAATGGCGGCGTTGCATGGTCAGCTCACTCCAGTTACTAGGGAAACGGTTTCGGTTTTGGTTTTACGTTGGGGCCTATGCCAGCGCTTAGCGCTGTACTTTGACCAAGGCGGTTTCGATGCCGGTCTTGTCAAGCTTGTCTTTGGACCGCTCGGCGTCTTCCAATCGCTCAAACGGGCCCACACGCACCCGGAACAAGGGGCGTCCGCCCTGCTCGCGTTCGGTGACTTTGGCGTCCACGCCGTTCAAGGCCAGCTTGGCGCGCTGCCCCTGGGCGTCTTCGGCCGTACGGAAGGCACCGACTTGCACAAAATAAGTGATTTGCGGCGGCTCGCTGGCACCGGCCTTGGACTTGGCCAATGCGCCCAGCGGGTCGGCACCGGACTGCACCGGCTTGTCCTCGACCTTGGCCTCTGGCGCAAGGACAACTGGTGGCGGCTCAGGTGCCGCATCAGGCTCGCTGGCCGTGTCAGCAGGCGCCATTGCCTTGGGGACCGGTTTACCGGACAACAGCGCGTTGGGGTCCCAGTCCTTGTTTTTCTTGGTTTCGGCGTCGTTTTGGTCGGCACTGCGCGTCTGGCCTTTGTTCATGAACGGCAGCGGCACTTTGGTGATGTAGACCGCCACCCCCAGCGCAATACCTAGGCCTACGACCAAGCCCAAAACAAAACCCAAAATCGTACCGCCCTGCTGTTTTCTCATTGTGATCCCCCTGTGCATTACATCTTCTGTGGCGCACTCACCCCTAGCACCGCCAGGCCATTGTGCAATACCTGCGCGGTCGCCGCGACCAGTGCCAGCCGTGCCAGCTTGACCTCCAGGTCGTCCACCAAAATACGTTCGGCGTCGTAATAGCTGTGGTAGCAGGCAGCCAGCTCACGCAAGTAAAAGGTCACGTCGTGCGGCGCAAAGTCTTGGGCGGCGGCCGTCAGCATTTCCGGGTACTTGGCCAGCAGCAGCATGAGCGCCTGCGCTTGCGGACTGGTCAAGGCCGACAAGTCCACGCCGTCCAGCGTTTCCCGCTCGCCGCCCCACGCCACCAGCACCGAGCAAATGCGCGCGTGGGCATATTGCACGTAGTACACCGGGTTGTCGTTGTTTTTGGCCACGGCCAAGTCCACATCGAAGGTGTATTCGGTATCGGGCTTGCGACTGAGCAAGAAAAACCGCACCGCGTCCTTGCTGGTCCACTCCACCAAGTCGCGCAGGGTGACGTAGCTGCCCGCGCGTTTGGAGATTTTGACTTCCACGCCGCCGCGCATCACCCGCACCATGGTGTGCAACACATAGTCGGGGTAGCCCACGGGAATGCCAAGATGCAAGTGCTCTGAGGCCGCCTGCAAGCCAGCGCGCACCCGGGCAATGGTGCCGTGGTGGTCGGTGCCTTGGATGTTGACTACCTTGCTAAACCCGCGCTCCCACTTGGCCAGGTGGTAGGCCACGTCGGGCACAAAGTAGGTATAGCTGCCGTCACCTTTTTTCATGACACGGTCTTTGTCGTCGCCGTAGTCGGTGGAGCGCAGCCACAGGGCGCCGTCTTTCTCAAAGGTTTTGCCCGCCGCCACCAAGGCGCCTACGGCGGCGTCCACGCGGCCGCTGGTGTAGAGGCTGCTTTCCAGGTAGTAATTGTCAAATTTGAGGGCAAAGGCCTGCAAGTCCAGGTCTTGCTCGCGGCGCAGATAGGCCACCGCAAATTCACGCATGCCGTCTAGGTCATGCACGTCGCCGCTGGCGGTATAGCTTCGGTCGTCAGCCGCCACGGTTTTGCCGGCCAAGAAGTCGGCGGCGATGTCGGCGATGTAGTCGCCGGCGTACGAGGCTTCGGGCCACAGCGGATCGCCGGGCTGCACGCCTTGGGCGCGCAGTTGGGTGCTGGTGGCCAGGGTGTTGATTTGTACCCCGGCATCGTTGTAATAGAACTCGCGGTAGACCTGCCAGCCTTGCGTGGCGTAGAGATTGCAAATCGCGTCGCCCAGCGCTGCCTGGCGCGCGTGGCCCACATGCAGCGGACCGGTAGGGTTGGCTGAGACAAACTCCACCAGCAGTTGCTCGCACCTAGACGGCTGCTGGCCAAACGTGGCGCCGGATGTCAGCACTTCCCGCACGACTTCTTGCTTGGCTGCGGGTTTGAGTCGGATGTTGATAAAGCCGGGGCCCGCAATTTCGAGCCCGTCCACCCATTGCGTGACGGCGCTTTGCGCCTGTAAGGCCTGAACCAATTGTTCCGCCACCTGGCGCGGGTTGCGCTGCAAGGGTTTGGCCAATTGCATGGCGGCAGTGGTGGCAAAGTCGCCGTGGACGGCGACCTTGGGCGACTCCAGCGCCGCTTTGGCGCCCGCGCCAGGCAGAAGGGTTTCAAGGGCATTGGCCAACGCGTGGAGGAGTTCGGATTTGACGGACAGCATAGGGGCCCGATTTTACGGCGGCCCCCCGGGGCAAGCCAAGGCGAATGCGAATTGGGTCACTAGTGCGTTGTATGCTGGGGCCAGCGCTGTGGAATAGTCCGCGCGCGGTTCTGCCGAGAGCGGTGGAGCCCGTTTTTACCTTGGGGGATATATGAAAAAAATGTATGTATGGACGACTTTGGGTTTGGCATGCGTGATGGCAGTGGGCAGTGCCTACGCCGCCACCGATCAGCAAAGCAAGATGGGCATCTGCAACGCCGATGCGAAAACGAAGGAGCTCAAAGGCGAGGAGCGTAAGAAGTTCATGAGCGAGTGCCTAAGCGCTAAGCCCGCTGCTGCTGCCTCTGCGCCAGAGGCCGACACTACCCAGCAAAACAAGATGAAGACCTGCAACGCCGACGCCAAGACCAAAGAGCTCAAGGGCGAGGAGCGCAAGAAGTTCATGAGCGAGTGCCTGAAGGCCAAGTAAGCCGAGTTGTTGCCCTGTTTGACGGGGCACCGCTCGCCGGACCCACCCTGCACGGCCCTTCGGGCCGGACTCGGCGGGTCTTGTTTTTTTAAGACACGACTGTCCGGTTAACCTGCTTTGCAGAAATCTATCCTATGAAAAAAACCATTCTCATCACCGGCGCGGGCACCGGCATTGGCCGCGACGCCGCCTTCGCGCTGGCAGCACGCGGCCACCGCGTGCTGGCCGCCACCTTCAGCCTGGCGCAAGCCGACGAACTGCGCGCCGAGGCAGCCCGGCGCGCCGTGGCGCTGGAAGTGCACAAGCTCGACATCACCGACGCCGCTGACCGCGCGCAGGTGCTGGACTGGCCGGTGGATGTGCTGATCAACAACGCGGGCATCGGCGAATCGGGCTCGCTGGCCGAGGTGGACATGGAGCGCATTCGCCGGGTGTTTGAGGTCAATGTGTTTGGCACCCTGGCGCTCACGCAAGTGGCGCTGCGCGGCATGATTGCGCGCCAGCGCGGCACGGTGCTCTTTGTCAGCTCGATTGCCGGGCGCCTGCCCATGCCGTTTTTGATGCCCTATTCCATGACCAAGTTCGCCCTGTCAGCCGCTGCGGCGGGCCTGCGCGCCGAGATGGACCAGCTGGGCAAAGGCGTGCAAGTGGCGGTGATTGAGCCCGGCGCCATCCATACCGGCTTTAACCAGCAAATGAGCGACAGCAAATACGCATGGATGGACGAGAAGTCTTACTTTTTCGGCCAGGCCGAGACCATGAAGGCCAAAGAAAAGCGCACCTTTGCCTTTGTGGAAGCGCGCAGCACTGACTCCATCGTCGCCAAAATGGTGGAGGCCAGCGAAGCGGCGCGGCCCCGGCTGCGCTACGTGGCGCCATGGATTCAGGGCGTGATGGTGCGGCTGGCGCGGGTTTTTGGCGTCTGAATCCGCTTGGGCCTGTACGGGTCTAGACGCTCAGCGCAATCCCGGCAAACACCGCAAACCCTAGCCAGTGGTTCAGCCGGAAGGCCTTGAAGCAGCCGTCGCGGCTGCGGCTGCGAATCAGGCCAAAGTGCCACAGCGCTTGCGCCCCAGCGGCTGCCAGCCCGACCATCCAGAAGTCACCTAAGTTGGAGGCTGACAGCACTGCGCCCCAAATCGCCAGATAGGCGGCGTAAAAGCCCATGATGGCCGCCACGTCCCAACGCCCCAAGGTGATGGCCGAGGTTTTGATGCCAATGCGCAAGTCGTCCTCGCGGTCGACCATGGCGTATTCGGTGTCGTAGGCCAGCACCCAAAACAGATTGCCCAGCAGCAGCAGCCAGGCCACTGGCGGCACCGCCCCGGTAACCGCCGCAAACGCCATCGGAATGCCAAAGCTAAACGCCACCCCCAGCACCGCCTGCGGCATGGCCACCACGCGCTTGGCATACGGGTACACCACCGCCACCGCCAACGCGGCAAACGACCAGGCGATGGTGGCGGCATTGGTGGTGAGCACCAACCCAAACGCCAGCAGTGCCAACACCGCGCCCAAAGCCAGCGCCTCCCGCACCGACACCCGCCCGCTGGTAACGGGGCGCTGAGCGGTGCGCTGTACGTGGCGGTCAAACTCGCGGTCGGCCACGTCGTTGATGCAGCAGCCCGCGCTGCGCATCAGCACTGTGCCCAGCGTAAACACCAGCAGCAAATGCCAGCCCGGAAAGCCGCCTGCCGCTAGCCACAGCGCGCTGAGCGTGGGCCAGAGCAGCAGCAGCCAGCCAGCCGGGCGGCTCCAGCGGATCAGGTCGAGGTAGAGCGATATACGGTTTGCCATGGCGCGATCAGGACAAGCGCGTCACACCCGGCAACGCGCAGGCATACACCGCGTTGCGCAGCGCGGCAATGGCTTCGTAGCGGGTAAAGCTGCGCCGCCAGGCCAGCACCACGCGCCGGGTGGGTGGGGGCGCGCCTTTGTCGTCTTGCACCGGCAGGTATTTGACAAAGGCCTCGTCTTTGCCCCGCTTCTTGGGCAGCAGTGCGCCTTCGGGCACGCTCAGGCGCGGCACCAGGGTGATGCCCATGCCGGCGGCAACCATATGTT
>CAMDKE010000083.1 GCA_945901215.1 Comamonas sp. lk | reverse complement strand
CATGGCGCGCGTGCCGTTGATGCCCACCAGCCAATCGGCCTCGCTTCGGCAGCGCGCGGCGTCGGCCAGGGGCTGCATTTGCGCATTCGTGCGCAGGTTGCCAAATCCGTCGCGAATGGCTTGGGGCGTCATGGACTGCAGCCACAGGCGGCTCACCGGTTTGCCCAGCGGCTTGGCGCCGCCAGCGTACTGCTCAATCAAGCGAAAGATCAGTTCCCCCTCGCGCCCGGCGTCGCAGGCATTGACGATTTGGCCCACGTCTTTGCGCTTGGCCAGCTTGACCACCGCGTTCAGGCGCGTCTTGGTCTTGTCCACGGGTTTGAGGTCAAAGTGCGGCGGGATGACGGGCAGGTTGGCAAAACTCCATTTGCCGCGTTTGACATCAAATTCTTCCGGCGCCTGGATCTCCACCAGGTGACCGACGGCGCTGGAGACGACGTAGGTGTCGCTCTCAAAGTATTCGTCGTGTTTTTCGAACTTGCCCGCCAAGGGCGTCAGCGCACGCACGATGTCCTGTGCCACCGATGGCTTTTCGGCAATCACCAGGGTTTTAAAAAGAGGGTCTTTTTTGGTGTGATCTGCAATTTTCATGTGACTACAATTCCGTTGTCTCGCGCACGCACAGGCGCGCACCCACACAGGCGCGCCCACGCGCACCCATACGATTCACCATACCAAATTTTCCTGTGCTTAAAAAAACCGTGCCCGTTCCCGGCAGCCGCCGCACCCAAGTCCGCGCGTCGGGCATCCATGGCAAGGGCGTTTTTGCCATGCGCGATTTCGCTGAAGGTGAGACCATCATGGAGTACACCGGCGAGATCATTAGCTGGCAAGAAGCCCAGGACCGCCACCCGCACGACCCGAGCAACCCCAACCACACGTTTTACTTCCACATCGATGACACGCGGGTCATCGACGGCCTGCGCAATGGCAATTCGGCCAAGTGGATCAACCACTCGTGCGACGGCAACTGCGAAGCCGACGAGGTGCGCGGGCGCATCTTTATCAAGGCCCTGCGAAATATCAAAGCCGGTGAAGAGCTGCATTACGACTATGGCCTGGTCACCGACGAGCGCTACACCGCCAAACTCAAGGCCCAATACCCGTGCTGGTGCGGCGCCAAGAGCTGCAAAGGCACCATGCTGGCCCCCAAACGGCCGCAGTGGCGCAAACGCTAGCCGCGTGCGCCCCCTTTAACCTCCCATGTCCGCCGCCGCTGTGCCTGCCCCGCCCCTGCTGTGGCCGGCCGAGGCCATTTGGCAGGCGGTGGAGCCCGTTCTGGCGGGCTTTAGCGTCGAGATACGGCCCGAGCTGGAGTCCACCAACACCGAACTCATGCGCCGCGCCCATTTGGGCCGTGCCGACCCCGTGCTGCTCGTGGCCGAGCGACAAACCGCCGGACGCGGCCGCCTGGGGCGCCACTGGAGCAGCCATGGCGCGGATGCGCAAGCTCCGGGCCAAGCGACGCAACCGAGCGCCTCGCTGACCTTCTCGCTGGGGTTGGCGCTCGCGCTGCAGGATTGGTCGGGCTTGTCGCTGGCCGTGGGCCTGTCGGTGGCGCATAGCCTGCACCCCAGCGTGCGTTTGAAGTGGCCCAACGACCTGTGGGTGGGTGAGCGCAAGCTCGGCGGCATTCTGATCGAGACGCTTGCCGTGGGCCCCGTACGCTATGCCGTGATCGGCATTGGCATCAATATCGATCCGCCTGCCGAACAAGGCCTGCGCACGCCGGCGGCGGCGCTGCGCGATGTGCTGCCCGCCCTGGACGCCGCTGGGGCGCTGGGCTGCATTGCGCTGCCGCTGGTGCAAACCTTGCTGCGCTTTGAACACGAGGGCTTTGGCCCGCTGCGCACCGCCTTTTACGACCGGGATCTGCTGCTCGGGCGCGAGGTGGCCTGTTCCGACGGCACCGTAGGGCAGGCGCGTGGCGTGGACGCCAGCGGCGCCTTGCTGGTGCACACCGCCGACGGATTGAAAAAAATCAGCAGCGCCGAGGTCAGCGTTCGCGCGCTAGCGCCGCTCGGCTAAGGAGCCCGATCAGGCCGGCACCTGGCTAAAGCGCACGGTAAAGCAGCAGCCTGGCGGCGCGTGTCCGGGGCGGCTGTCTTCCACCGTAACCGTGGCCTGGTGCTGGCGGGCGATTTCCCTCACGATGGGCAAGCCCAGGCCTGAGCCATCGGCCTCGGTGCCCAAGGCACGGTAAAAAGGCTGAAACACCAGTTCCCGCTCCGCTGCCGGGATGCCTGGCCCGGTGTCCTCCACCTGCAACATCAGCGCGCGGCTAAAGGGGTCTAGCAACACGCGCACGGTGATCATGGCGGCTTGCTTTGGTCGCTCTACGGTGTAGTTGATCGCGTTGTCCACCAGATTGCGAACCATCTCTGTAAGCAAGGTGGCGTTGCCCGGCATCACCACACCGCCGGTATGGGGCTGGGCGCCTTCGTAGCCGATGTCGATGCGTTTTTCCATGGCGCGTGGCACGCAGTCTCGCACCACTTCCATCGTCAGGTGCACCAGGTTGCAGGGCTGGTGGGCCAACACCGCTGCGCTGCTCTCTGCCCGCGCCAGCGCCAGCAGCTGGTTGACCATGTGCGTGGCGCGGATGCTGGAGCGCCCGATGTGGCGCAGCGACTGCTTGAGGTCTTCGGCGCTTGCGCCCTGGCGCTGCGCCAAATCGGCCTGCATGCGCAAACCCGCCAGCGGGGTTTTTAGCTGGTGCGCAGCGTCCGTTAAGAAGCGCTTTTGGGTTGCGATGGAGTCGGTCAGGCGCAGCAGCAAATCGTTTACCGACAACACCAGTGGCAGCACTTCCAGGGGCACAGATTCGGCGTCCAGTGGGCTCAAATCGTCCGGTTTACGCGCCCGGATGCGCTCTTCAAGCCGGTTCAAGGGCTTGATAGCCTGTGCCAAGGCCAGCCAGACCAAGAGCACCGCCAGGGGCAATATGACGAACTGCGGCAGCATTACGCCCTTGACAATTTCGGTGGCCAGCACCGAGCGCTTGTCCATGGTCTCGGCCACCTGCACCAGCGCCGGCAGGCCGTCGGGCAGGTCCAGCTTGACCCACATATAGGCCACCTTGAGGTCTTGGCCGCGCAGCTCGGCATCGCGTAGGCGCACTGCGCCCAGCGGGGCGCGGTCCTCGTCGGGCGGCAGTGGCAGTGCTTTTTCGCCACTTAAATACTCGCCTTTGGGGCCCATCACCTGGTAGTACACCGTGTCCGACTCATCGGCGCGCAGCAGCTCGCGCGCGGGTTGGGGCAGCACAAACTGCACGACGCCCTTTTGCACCGTGATCAGCTGCGCCAGCGCCCCCACATTGAATTCCAAGGCGCGGTCAAATGGCTTGCCCGCAATGCCCTGCGCGACCAGCCAGGTCAGCACCAGCGTCACCGGCCACAACAACAAAATCGGCGTGAGCATCCAATCCAAAATCTCGCCAAACAGCGAGCGTTGCTCACGCTGGAAAAGTTTCATCTAGCTACGCTGCGCCGCCGGGCCGCCCCAAGGCGCAGCAGCCCCCTCGGGGGGCAGCGCAGTACTTGACGCGACCAGCGTTGGGGGCGCATCAACTTTGTATTTTTTCCAGGCAATAGCCCAGACCTCGCACCGTCGCGATGCGGATGGGGCCTTTTTCGATCTTCTTGCGCAGGCGGTGGATATACACCTCGATGGCGTTATTACTCACCTCTTCGCCCCATTCGCACAGGCGCTCGACGAGCTGGTCTTTGCTCACCAGGCGCCCGGTGCGCTGCAGGAGCACTTCGAGCAGGCCGAGCTCGCGGGCGGAGAGCTCCACCATCTTGCCGTCAATCGTTGCTACGCGGCCCGACTGGTCGTAGGTCAAAGGGCCGTGTTTGATGTTGCTGCTGGTGGCCCCCATGCCCCGGCGCACCAGGGCGCGCGCGCGCGCCTCTAACTCTTGCAGGCTAAACGGCTTGGCCATGTAGTCGTCTGCACCGTAGTCCAGGCCTTTGACACGCTCTTCCACGCTGTCGGCGGCCGTCAGGATCAGCACTGGCAGCGCCGAGCCGCGCGCACGCAGGCGTTTGAGCACTTCCAGACCGTGCATCTTGGGCAAACCGAGGTCCAAAATCAGCAAGTCGAACTCGGTGTTGGTCATCAGTGCGGCGTCGGCTTCGGTGCCGCTGGCCACGTGGTCGACCGCAGCGCCTGCGTTGCGCAGGGCGCGCAACAGCCCGTCTGCAAGTACCTGGTCGTCTTCGGCAATCAAGATCCGCATACCTGTCTCCTCGCGCTGTACGCTGTGGTGTTGTGTGGTTGGGGTTGACCGGGCATTCTAGGACTGGCCCTGGCGGCAGCGTCCGCTTTGCTCTAGGGGTTTGCCCCTGCGTTGCACTGCGCCGCCGGTGGAGCCAGGCAAGCCACTTATGCCGCGCTGTACGCCTCCAGGCCCAGCGCCACCACCGTGGCCACCTCGGCACCAATGGCGCTGCGCAACTCTTCTTCGGCCTGCGCCACGCTGTCTTGGTAGGCCGCAAGCCAGGCGCGTCCGGTGGCGGTAAAGCACACACGCCGGGCGCGCGCGTCCCGGCCGTCGGCGTCGCGCTGCACCATGCCCCAGGCCTCGCATTGGTTCACCAGCGCACCCATGGCCTGTTTGCTCATGCCTGCGCGCTGCGCCAGCTCGGTTAGTCGGGCGCCATCGGGGGGTAAGTGGCGGGTCACCTGCCAATGCGCCGCCGCCAGTTGCCCGCGCCCGGCCAAGTTGGACAAACCCAGCGACACGCCCGGATGTTGCGCCATCAGCGCCATCACCCGGGCCTCAAAGCGCTCTTGCCCCAGGCGCAGCCAGTGGCCCAGGTGGTTGTGGCGCCAGGTGTCGGGTGGATTCAGCGGGGAGTTTTGCACCGGTTAATGGTAATGCAAACTGACTAAAAATAGCTTGCACGTATTTATAAACCCCCTATAAACTACTGTTCAAGTATCCAGCCTGTGGTTAATACCAGATGAGGAATGCGCTGTTTTACCCACCTATTTTTTACAGGAGATTTCCCATGGACGCACCCGTCAAACCCCTGGCCGCCACCAGCGAAAAAGCCAAAGCCCTGGCCGTGGCACTGGCCCAGATCGAAAAGCAATTTGGCAAAGGCACCATCATGCGCCTGGGCGAAGGCGAGGTGATCGAGGACATCCAGGTGGTGTCCACCGGCTCGCTGGGCTTGGACATTGCGCTGGGCGTGGGCGGTCTGCCGCGCGGCCGGGTAGTTGAGATTTACGGCCCCGAGTCGTCCGGTAAAACCACGCTCACCCTGCAAGTGATCGCCGAGATGCAAAAACAAGGCGGCCAGTGCGCTTTTGTCGACGCCGAGCACGCCTTGGACATCCAGTACGCCCAAAAGCTCGGCGTCAACCTGCAAGACCTGCTGATCAGCCAGCCCGACACGGGTGAGCAAGCTCTGGAGATTGTCGACAGCCTGGTGCGCTCGGGCGCGGTTGATCTGATCGTGGTCGACTCGGTGGCCGCACTCACCCCCAAGGCCGAATTAGAGGGCGAAATGGGCGACAGCCTGCCGGGCCTTCAAGCCCGCCTGATGAGCCAGGCGCTGCGCAAGCTCACCGCGCATATCAAGAAGACCAACTGCATGGTCATCTTTATCAACCAGATCCGCATGAAGATCGGCGTCATGTTTGGCAGCCCCGAGACCACCACCGGCGGCAATGCGCTCAAGTTCTACGCCTCGGTGCGCCTGGACATCCGGCGCACCGGCACCATCAAAAAGGGCGACGAAGCCATTGGCAACGAAACCAAAGTCAAGGTGGTGAAAAACAAGGTGGCCTCGCCCTTCAAGACCGCTGAATTTGACATTCTGTTCGGCGAAGGCATCAGCCGCCATGGCGAAATCATCGACATGGGTGTCAACGCCCACATCATCGAAAAATCCGGCGCCTGGTATGCCTACCAAGGTGAAAAAATCGGCCAGGGCCGCGACAACGCCCGTGAGTTCTTGCGCGAAAACCCAGGCCTGTCCACCGAGATCGAAAACAAGGTGCGCGAGTCGCTGGGCATTCCGCTTATCCCCGTGGCCGAGGTGGAGAAGGTCAAGGGAAAGAAGGGCGACAAAGCTGACAAAGCCGACAAGGCGGAGTAATTGGCGACTTACCCGAGCCATGGCCAGCCTGCCACCCACCCTGTCGCTGACCGGGCGCGCGTTGCGCCTGCTCAGCGCGCGTGAGCATTCGCGCGTTGAGCTCGAGCGCAAACTCGCACCTTTTGACGAACCCCCCGGTGCGCTGGCCCAGGTGCTCGACGCGCTGGCGGCCAAAGACTTTATCAACGAGGGCCGCGTGGTGGAGTCTGTGCTGCACCGGCGCAGCGCCAAGCTGGGTGCATCGCGCATCAAACACGAACTGCAAGCCAAAGGCCTGGAGCCCGAGGCGGTGGCCCAAGCGGTCAGCGACCTCAAAGCGAGTGAGCCCGTGCGCGCCTTTGAGGTCTGGCGCAAGAAGTTCGGCAGCCCCGCCGCCACACCCGCCGAGCGCGCCAAGCAGGTGCGCTTTCTGGCCAGCCGGGGCTTCGGCGGCGAGGCGATTGCGCGGGTGGTGTCGGGTGCGTTTGACGCCGATGAGGGCTAAATTGGCATACTATGCCATTAATGAACTTCGGAGGGCGGTAATGCCAACACGCAACGTCGTACTTACCGAGCACCAAGCTGCTCTGGTTGAAGGTTTGGTCGCCGGTGGACGGTACCAAAACGCAAGCGAGGTTTTGCGCGAGGGCTTGCGTCTCATTGAGACACGCGAGTCCGAGGATGCCTTGCGCCTTGAGGCGCTTCAAGCTGCGGTTCAGGTCGGATTGGCTGACAGTGCGGCACGCCGGTATACCAATTTCAATTCTTCCGAATCACTCACACTACACCTGAAAACGCTTGCGAAGAAGGCGATTGCTAGCGCATGACAGGCCCATGGACGGTGCGACTCGTCGCAGTGTCGGAACTAGACTATCTGGAGGTCATCCAACGCAGCGCTCAAGACTTCGGTCCACTTCAGGCCGAGGCGTACGCGCAAACCCTAGCGTCGGCCCTTGATGCCCTGCGTGAAAAAGGCCCAATGGCCATTGGTGTCAAAGAGCGCGAAGAAATTGGCTCCGGCATTTTTACCTTGCATGCAGCAAGATCCAAACGCAAGGCCAGCCACTTTTTGGTGTTCAGGGTCCCGGAGACACAAACCATTGAAGTTCTCCGAATCCTCTATGAGCGTATGGATTTGGCGAGGCATCTTTCGCTCGATCAATGACTTGCAGCCCTTTCAGAGTGGGACTCGATTTGTTGTAACCCCGAGTCCGCTGAGGCCGACCACTATCCCATTACCGATCGGCCCGCCCAGTGTGGCGCCCAGGTTCCGCTAAACGCACAAAACCTCCATTCGCCAGACTCCCCGCCGGTCGGGCTGGAAGACATTTCCCGAACTGCAAGCGCCTGCCCCGTCGCGCGCCTGCCCCTAAATCCCCAGCATCAACTCCAGGTTTTGCACCGCCGCTCCGCTGGCGCCTTTGCCCAGGTTGTCCAGGCGGGCCACCAGCACGGCGTGGGCAAAGCCGTCGGCTGCTGCGTCGTTGGCAAACACACGCAGCTCCATCTGGTTGGTGCCGGCCAGGGCCACGGCGTCGAGTTTGCGGTCGGCGGTGGCGCTCTCTACCGTTACAAAGCTGCTGCCTTTGTAATGGGCACGCAGCGCGTCTTCCAGGTCTTGGGCGCTGGGGTGGCCGGGTAGCTGGTCCAAATGCAGGGGCACTTGCACCAACATGCCTTGCGCAAAGTTGGCCACCGAGGGCACAAAAAGCGGTCGGCGTGTCAGGCCGGTGCAATGCATGATCTCCGGAATGTGCTTGTGCTTGAGGCCCAGCGCATACAGCTCCAACGCCGGGGCGGTGCCTGCCTCGTAGGCCTCAATCATGGGCCGCCCGCCGCCCGAGTAGCCGCTGACCGATGGTAAACACAAGGCGAAGTCGGTGGGAATCAGGCCCGCGTCAATCAAGGGGCGTAAGAGCGCGATGGCGCCGGTGGCGTAGCAGCCCGGGTTGGCCACACGCTGCGCGCTGGCGATGCGCTGGTCCTGGCCCGCGCACAGTTCGGCAAAACCATACACCCAGCCTGGCGCCGTGCGGTGCGCGGTGGACGCGTCAATCATGCGCGGACCAGGCTTGCCGCTGGCCTGTGCCAGCGCGTCCACCATGGCCACGGACTCGATGGCCGCCTCGTCGTGCAGGCACAAAATAACCACGTCCGCCTGCGCCAGCAGCGCGCGCTTGGCATCGGCGTCTTTGCGCAGCGCCGGGTCAATGCGCAGCAATTCAATGCCGGCCATGGCGGCCAAGCGTTCGCGAATTTGCAAGCCGGTGGTGCCAGCCTCGCCGTCGATAAATAGCTTCTTCATGGGAATAATCGTCTTTGCAAAGAAAACAACACGGCTGCAAGGTGGCCTAAAACAGGCCGAAAAACGCCCATCGCCCCCGTAAGACCGGGGCAAGTTTGGTGCAGCGCACCATGATACATTTCTACGCTTCAGCGTCCAAGACCAGGCTCGGCAGCACAGAGCCCGCATCGCCTGGCCAACCATTGCCCTGTCGCAAAGAGAGAAGTCATGAAGATCCACGAATACCAAGGCAAGGAAATCTTGCGCAACGCGGGTGTGCCCGTACCCCGCGGGATCCCCGCTTTTACCGTGCAAGAAGCGGTCGAAGCGGCACAAAAACTCGGCGGCCCGGTCTGGGTGGTCAAGGCGCAAATTCACGCCGGTGGGCGCGGTAAAGGCGGCGGCGTGAAGCTGGCGCGCTCGATTGACGAAGTGCGCACCCTGGCCACCGAGATCTTGGGTATGCAACTCGTCACCCACCAAACCGGTCCGCTGGGCCAAAAAGTGCGACGCCTCTTGATTGAGGACGGTGCAGACATCAAAAAGGAATACTACGTCTCGGCCGTGACCGACCGCGCCAGCCAGCGCGTGGCGATGATCGTGTCGAGTGAAGGCGGCATGGACATTGAGGGCGTAGCCCACGACACGCCCGAGAAAATCATCACTGAGATCGTCGACCCTGCCCTGGGCTTGACCGATGCGCAAGGCAAAAAGCTCAGCGACGCGATTGGCGTGCCCACCGGCTCCACCGCGCAGGCTGTGGACGTGCTGCAAAAGCTGTACAAAATTTACATGGACACCGACGCCAGCCTGGTCGAGATCAACCCGTTGATTTTGGAGGGCAACGGCAACATCAAGGCCCTGGACGCCAAGTTCAACTTTGACGCCAACGCCCTGTTCCGTCACCCCGAAATCGTGGCCTACCGCGACCTGGACGAAGAAGACGCAGCCGAAGTCGAAGCCAGCAAATTCGACCTAGCCTACATCAGCCTGGACGGCGAAATTGGCTGCCTGGTCAACGGCGCGGGGCTGGCCATGGCCACCATGGACACCATCAAACTGTTTGGCGCCGAACCCGCTAACTTCTTGGACGTCGGCGGCGGCGCCACCCCCGAGAAGGTGACCGAAGCCTTCAAGATCATGCTGAAAAACCCCAAGGTCAAGGCCATTTTGGTCAACATCTTCGGTGGCATCATGAAGTGCGACACGATTGCCACCGGCGTCATCGTGGCCTGCAAAGCGGTTAATTTGTCGGTGCCGCTGGTGGTGCGCATGAAAGGCACCAACGAAGAAATGGGCAAGCAAATGCTGGCCGACTCGGGC
>CAMDKE010000082.1 GCA_945901215.1 Comamonas sp. lk | reverse complement strand
CAAACGGTTTACACCGAAATTTTTCTGTGGCTTGAAAAGAAGACCGAGGGTGACCGTTCAGCGCGTATGCGCCGCGACGAAGGCAATTGGTCCTTGGAGAAACTGGGCCGGAAAACGGCTAAACATGTTTTGTGGCTGGCAGTCGCCCTGTGGACAGGCTTTACTTTTGTAGGCTATTTCACCCCGATTCATGAGTTGGCCGGGGAGTTCTTGCAATGGACGCTGGGGTCCTGGGAAATTTTCTGGGTGTTTTTCTATGGTTTCGCGACCTACGGAAACGCCGGGTTCATGCGCGAGCAGGTGTGCAAGCACATGTGCCCTTATGCCCGGTTTCAAAGTGCGATGTTTGACAAAGACACACTCATCGTCACCTACGACGCCTTACGGGGTGAACCCCGTGGGCGCCGGTCTAAGAAGCTCGATTTGCAAAAGTCCGATTTGGGCGCTTGTGTGGACTGCAGCTTGTGCGTACAGGTGTGCCCCACGGGGATCGATATACGCCATGGGTTGCAGTACGAGTGCATTGGCTGTGGCGCCTGCGCCGACGTGTGCGACCAGGTAATGGACAAAATGGGCTATGACCGTGGCTTGGTCAAGTACTCCACCGAGAACGCCGTCAACCAGCGGTGGAGCCGATCGCAGACCTTGCGCCATGTGATGCGCCCGCGCGTGCTCGTCTACACCAGCATTCTGGGGTCGGTGGTCATTGCCATGGTGGTCAGCCTGGCGCTTCGACCAGCGTTCAAGGTGGACGTCGAGCGCGACCGCACCTCGTTGGCGCGTGAAGTGGAGGGCGGCCGCATCGAGAACGTTTTTCGGCTGCAAATCATGAATGCTTCGGAGGCCATGCAGCGTGTGCACATCCAGGCCGATGGATTGCCCGGGTTGACAGTGGTTACGGACCCAAATCTGGTGATCGAGTCAGCGCAGTCGCGCTGGGTGGTGGTGCGCTTGCAGTTGCCCCCGGGGCAGGTCAGCGCAGGTTCGCACCCTATTCACTTTGAAGTCGATGGCGACGCTGGACGCACAGTTGTCCAAGAAAAAGCCGTTTTTATCGTTCCCCGCTAAGGAGTTGTATGCAATCAACCGATACCCGCCCCGCCCCGCCAGCAGACACCTCTTGGTGGAAATACATCCATGTGTGGATGGTCATCTCGGGCCCTGCTGTGGTCGTGGTCGCTAGCTTGTTTACCTTCTATCTGGCCTATGAAGGCATGGACACTTTGGTGGATGAGGACTACTACCGCAAGGGCATCGAGCTGAGTCGAAGCGCGGAGACAGCGTCGGGGAATCTGGCGCCGGCCCTGCAAGCGCGCAACCACGCGGCAACGGGCGTAGCGGCCAAACCAGAGCAAAAATAAGCCTCCCGCAGGCGCAAGGCTTATTGCTTAATCGCACTCGGTGCGGTTCACCAGATCGCGTAGCGCATCACTGCTGATGATGCGCACGTGGCGCTGCTTGACCTCAATGATTTTGTCTTCTGCGAACCTGGAGAAGGTGCGGCTCACGGTTTCGAGCTTGAGACCCAAGTAGCTTCCGATTTCTTCGCGCGTCATGCGCAGCACCAGTTCAGACTGCGAAAAACCACGCGCATGCAGGCGTTGCACCAGGTTCAGTAAAAAAGCGGCCAGACGCTCCTCGGCCCGCATGCTGCCCAGCAGCAGCATCACGCCGTTTTCCCGCACGATTTCCCGGCTCATGATCTTGTGAACGTGGCGTTGCATAGATCCGATTTCGCGCGACAACTCCTCGATGCGGTCAAAGGGCATGACACAAACTTCAGCGTCCTCCAGCGCCACAGCGTCACAGGTGTGGTGGTCGTTGACGATGCCGTCCAGGCCCATGACCTCTCCGGCCATTTGAAAACCGGTCACCTGGTCGCGACCGTCTTCGGCGGTGACGCAGGTTTTAAAGAAGCCGGTACGGATGGCAAACAGGCTTGAAAATTTCTCGCCGTTATTGAATAAATAATCGCCTTTCTTAACCTTGCGCCGTATTTCAACAACAGCGTCAATGCGGTCGAGTTCCTCTTTGTTCAAGCCCATGGGCATGCACAGCTCGCGCAAATTGCAGTTGGAGCAGGCAACCTTGATGCTGCCCGTACTGATGGGGATCACGGTAGCGCCAGCCTGGGCAGGGTGCGAGGTTGCGTTGCCGGGTTCAGTGCGATGCAGATGGATCGGTTGGGGCATGGTGATTCCTCGGTCAACGCTTTTTTGACTTTGCATCATCAAGAAATTTGATGCAAATCAAGGGCGCCGCTGCTTGCATAAGCCACATTAGTCGCTTGCGTTTCTGTAAAGAACAGATGAATACTACTTTAGCCGGCGTTTCTTACGAACTCTTACAGCGTTTTGACGTTTCAGGGCCGCGCTATACCTCGTACCCCACCGCGGACCGCTTTGTCGAAGCCTTTACTGAGGCTGATTACCTGCGGGCGCTTGATTTGCGCTTTGGCGCAGCCACGGCATTGAACTCGCCGCTGTCTTTGTACCTGCACATTCCATTTTGCGAGTCGCTTTGCTATTACTGCGCCTGCAACAAGGTCATTACCAAGCACCACAGTCGCTCTGCGCAATACCTGCGTTATCTGGAGCGAGAAACTAAATTGCATACCGACCGCATTGGCAAGAGCCAGGTGTTGGGCCAATTGCACTTGGGCGGTGGCAGCCCGACGTTTTTGACCGACGATGAGCTGCGCCAGGCTATGGCGCTCTTGCGGGAAAACTTCCGCTTCGCACCTGCGGCAGAGATTTCCATCGAGGTAGACCCCCGCACCGTCAACGGCACCCGTCTCAAGGCCTTGTGGAACATGGGATTTAACCGCCTGAGTTTTGGCGTGCAGGACTTTGACGCGGCAGTGCAAAAAGCGGTGCACCGCATCCAGCCGGTGCAACAGGTGTTTAACTTGGTCGCTGCGGCACGCGAGTTTGGCTTTGAGTCGATTAACGTGGATCTTATTTACGGATTGCCCCAACAAAGTCCCCAATCGTTTGACAAGACCTTGGAGCAAATCGCCCAGTTGCGCCCGGACCGGATCGCCTTGTACGCTTACGCCCATCTGCCCCAGCGGTTCAAACCCCAACGCCGCATTGACAGCGCCGACTTGCCCAGTGCCAGCGACAAAGTAACCATGCTGTCGCGCTCGATCCAAGCCCTGCTGGCTGTGGGCTATGTCTATGTGGGAATGGACCACTTTGCCCTGCCAGACGACGCGCTGGCAGTTGCCAAGCGCCAGGGCCGCTTGCACCGCAATTTCCAGGGCTACAGCACCCAGCCCGATTGCGATTTGATCGCCCTGGGCGTGTCCTCCATTGGCCGCATTGGTGCGACCTACAGCCAAAACGCCAAGACATTGGAAGAATATTACGATCTGCTCGACCAAGGGCGGCTGCCCGTGGTGCGTGGAATCGCATTGACGCGCGACGATTTGCTGCGCCGCGCCGTCATCATGGCCATCATGTGCCAAGGAATTTTGCATTTTGAGTCGATTGCTATCGGCTACTTGGTCGACTTCTCACGCTATTTCGCCCCCGAACTCGAAGCCCTCCAGCCGCTGGCAGCGCAGGGCTTGGTGGAGTTGGACGATACCTTGATCCAGGTGACGCCAGCGGGGTGGTTTTTTGTCCGTGCGATCGCCATGGTGTTTGACCGCCACTTGCAAGCCGACATCAACCGCAACCGGTTTTCCAAGATTCTCTAAGCGCTCTGCGCTACGATGGTTCGGTGGCGTCCTCACTAATTACCCTTGCTCCGACTGCTCTTTTGATGGGCTTGGTGGGTGGGCCGCACTGCGTGGCCATGTGCGGTGCGGCCTGCGCCGGCTTGGGCCAGGCGGCGGGTGACCGAAAAAACCGTGCGATTTTTGCTTTCCAGGGTGGTCGGGTATTGGGGTATTCGGCGCTCGGCGCATTGGCGGCAGCGTCCATGCAGGGGCTGGGCTGGCTGACCGTGCAGTCTGCGGCCTTGCGCCCACTCTGGTCCCTGCTGCATGTGGCGGCCTTGGCCCTGGGTTTGTTTTTGCTTTTGCGTGCGCAGCAGCCCCTCTGGCTTGAAACGGGTGGTCGCATGCTTTGGCAGCGCGCCCGGGCCCGCGGCGCCACATCGGCCCAGCTTCCTTGGGTGCTGGGCGCGCTGTGGGCGCTACTGCCCTGCGGGCTGCTGTACTCGGCCGTAATGGTGGCAGCTTTGGCTGGCAGTGTTGCCGGTGGCGCCTTGCTGATGGCCTTATTTGCACTGGGCACCAGCATTACCATGGTCATCGGGCCTTGGTTGTGGCTGCATGTGCAGGCCTGGCGCCCCCCCGCCGGGGTGCAATCCGGGCAGCCGTCCCGGGTGGTGTTTCTTTCCCCCCATGCTGCGCTTCACGCTCTTTCAGTCCGCAGTTCGCGGGGTAACGGCACCTGGGGTGTGCGGCTGGCGGGCGCCGCGCTCGCAGGCAGTGCCGGTTGGGCCTTGTGGATGGGTTTGGTCCACAACGCCGCACCGTGGTGCGTGGCGGCATAAAGCCATTGCCCCAAGCCAAGCGGGCACTTGGGATAATGCGCCATGAATGTAGTAAACCCCTTGCCCGCCCCATCGCCTGGGGTCTATTCACCGTGGCGCCTGAGCGTGGCGCCGATGATGGATTGGACAGACCGCCATTGCCGCTACTTTCACCGTCTGCTCACCCGCCATACACGCCTGTATACCGAGATGGTGACCACCGGCGCCCTGGTGCATGGCGACGTGCAACGCCACCTGCGCTTCAACTTGGAGGAACACCCGCTGGCGCTGCAGCTCGGCGGCAGCGAGCCTGCCGACCTGGCAGCCGCCGCCCGGCTGGGCGCGCAGTGGGGCTACGACGAGATCAACCTTAATTGCGGATGCCCCAGCGAGCGGGTGCAGCGCGGCGCCTTTGGCGCCTGCCTGATGGACGAGCCCGCGTTGGTGGCAGACGGCGTGAAAGCCATGCTGGATGTGGTCGATGTGCCGGTGACTGTCAAACACCGCACCGGCATCGATAAGGAGGAAAGCTATGGCTTTGTGCTCGACTTTGTGGGCCAGGTCAGCCAGGCAGGCTGCCAGGTGTTCATAGTGCACGCGCGCAACGCCTGGTTGCAAGGCCTGAGCCCCAAGGAAAACCGGGAAATTCCGCCGCTGCGCTACGACTTGGCCTACCGCCTTAAGACCGATTTCCCCGACCTGACCATTGCCGTTAACGGTGGCATCAAGACCAACACCCAGATCGCCGACCACTTGCAACACGCCGACGGCGCCATGCTCGGGCGCGAGGCCTATTACAACCCCTGGCTTCTCAGCAGCTGGGACGCCACTTTTTTTGGTGATGCCCACCCGCTGCCTAGCCGCGAGTCGGTGGAGCAAGCGATGGTGGACTATATGGAGCGCGCTTTTGCCGAGGACGGCTGCCCCTGGTACGCCATCGCCCGCCAGATGCTGGGCCTGCACCACGGCCAGCGCGGCGCGCGTCTGTGGCGCCAGGTCTGGAGCGACCACCGCCTCAAACCCTTGGGTCCGCGCGCGGTGTGGCGTCTGGCGCGAGAGGCTTTGGAGCGCGGCGCCGAAGTGCCGGCGCACACCCGCGCCCACACCCTGACCGAAGGCACCTGATGCAAGCGACGCCCGCGCCCGCTCATGTGCGCATTGCCAAGGCCTTGTTTTGGGTGATTCCGCTTTTGTGGATCGTCAATTCGGTGATTGCCCGGCGCGCGCCGGGGGTCATCACGCCCCATGTACTGGCCTTGGGACGGTGGACC
Source organism: Comamonas sp. lk (assembly GCA_945901215.1). GTDB lineage: Bacteria > Pseudomonadota > Gammaproteobacteria > Burkholderiales > Burkholderiaceae_C > Allorhodoferax. Next base: position 3,984 of record CAMDKE010000082.1, on the reverse strand, counting down.
CTGGCCGGGTTGGTGCTGGGCTGGATGGCGCGTCGCGAGCTGTGGGAGCAGCGCCAGGAACTGCGTCAGCATGCCACCCGATACCTCGCCTTGGGCGCCTGTGGCATGTGGATTTGCGGGGCGGCGGTTTACTTTGCGGGGGAGAGTACCAGCATGATGAATATCTCGCTCATCTACGCCGCCTCGCCAGTGATGATCACGGTGGGTTCGGTGTTGTGGCTGCACGAACCGTTTTCGCGTCGCCAGGCGCTGGGCGTGGTGGCCGCATTGATCGGGGTGGTCCATGTGGTCGTGCAGGGCGAGTGGCTGCGCTTGTCCCAAGTGCAGTTCGTGCCCGGTGACCTGTGGGTGGTGGCCGCTGCTACTGCCTGGGCTGGCTACTCACTGTTGCAAAAGCACTGGCCCAGCGCGCTGAGTTCCATGGCGCAATTGGCGGTTATTTGCGCGGGGGGCGTGGTGTGCTTGCTGCCCTTTGCCGCCTGGGAACTGTGGCATGGAGCGCCTGAATTGGGCGTGCAGGCGCTTTGGCTGGTGGTGTTGGCGGCGGTTTTCCCAGGTGTGGCCGCGTACTGGATTTACGGCTGGACGCAAAGGGTTCTGGGCGCAGGGGCAGTGGCCATGACCATGTACCTGGGTCCGCTTTACGCAGCGCTTGTTGCCTGGTTGGTGCTGGGTGAGGCGCTGGGGCCGCACCATCTGGTAGGCGGCGTGCTGATTCTCTCTGGCGTGGCCTTGGTGGTGGCGGGCACGGCCGCCTGAACGACTTTTGCGTGGGTGTCAGGCTCTTTGGTGAAGGCCTTACCGCGCCGCTTCCAAGCCGTTGGCGAAGTGCTCGCGCATCCGTTGGGCGCTCAAGGCCGGGTCGCGCTCCAGTAGCGCGTTCATCAGCGCCTGGTGCTCGCTCAGCGACTCGGCCACGCGCCCGCTTTTCAGTAAGGAATGGTGGCGGTTGAGCTTCATTACTTTGCGCAAGTCGGCCACCAGCTGGTCGCGCCAGCGGTTGTCGGCAATCTCCAGCAGGCGCATGTGAAAGCGCTCGTTCACTGCAAAAAACTGGTCGGTGTCTGCCACCGCCGCCACCAAGGCCTGGTGCAGGCTTTGCAGGTCTTGCAGTTGCTCGGCGCTGGCGCTGGCTGCTACCACGCTGGCGGCGTCTGACTCCAAGAGCGACAGCAGGTGGTACACATCGCGCTGGTCTTTGGCATTGATTTCGGTGACGTAGGCGCCCCGGCGCACCTTCATGGTCACCAGTCCTTCAGTGGCCAGCACCTTGAGCGCCTCGCGTAGCGGCGTGCGGCTGATGCCGTACTCATCGGCCAGTTTGAGCTCGTCTATCCAGCTGCCGGGGGCAAGTTGGTTCGAAAAAATGCGCTGGCGCAGCAGCTCGGCCACTTCTTCGTAGAGCGCGCGCGGGGTCAAGGTGAGGGCGGACATGGCCGAAATTGTAAGCCTTTTAAAGGTTTTGAATTAATAATTATGAATGATATGATGCGGTCGAACCCCTATCCCGCGCCCTCTGAGACCCCGCCATGACCGACAACAACCCTGAATTCACACCCGCCACCCTGGCCGCCTGGCACAAGGCCGCCGCCAAATCTGCCCCCGGCGGCAATGTGGACGCCCTGAACTGGATCACGCCTGACGGCATTGCCGTCAAGCCCCTGTACACCGCGGCCGACACAGCCGATCTGCCCTACGCGGACACGCTGCCTGGTTTTGAGCCCTACCTGCGCGGCCCGCAGGCCACCATGTACGCGGTGCGGCCATGGACGATTCGCCAGTACGCTGGGTTTTCGACCGCCGAAGAGTCCAACGCTTTCTACCGCAAGGCGCTGGCTGCGGGCGGGCAGGGCGTGTCGGTGGCCTTCGATTTGGCCACCCACCGCGGCTACGACTCGGACCACCCGCGTGTCACCGGCGACGTGGGCAAAGCCGGCGTGGCCATTGACTCGGTGGAGGACATGAAGATTTTGTTCAACGAGATTCCGCTGGACAAAGTTTCGGTGTCTATGACCATGAATGGCGCGGTGCTGCCAGTGCTGGCGGGCTATATCGTGGCGGCAGAAGAGCAGGGCGTGTCGCAGGCGCAGCTCAGTGGGACCATCCAGAATGACATTCTCAAAGAGTTCATGGTGCGCAACACCTACATCTACCCGCCCGAGCCCAGCATGCGCATCATTGGCGACATCATTGGCTACACGGCCAAGAACATGCCCAAATTCAACTCGATCTCGATCTCGGGCTACCACATGCAAGAAGCAGGGGCCAACCAGGCACTCGAATTGGCATTCACCCTGGCCGACGGCAAGGAATACGTCAAAACCGCTATCGCCAGCGGCCTAGACGTGGACGAATTTGCCGGGCGCCTGAGCTTTTTTTGGGCCATTGGCATGAACTTCTATTTAGAGGTTGCCAAAATGCGCGCCGCGCGCCTGCTGTGGTGCCGCATCATGAAAGGCTTTGACGCCAAGTCGCCCAAATCGCTCATGCTGCGCACCCACTGCCAGACCAGCGGCTGGAGCCTGACCGAGCAAGACCCCTTCAACAACGTGGTGCGCACCACCATCGAGGCCATGGCGGCGGTGTTTGGCGGCACGCAAAGCCTGCACACCAACAGCTTTGACGAAGCTATTGCGCTGCCCACCGAGTTTTCCAGCCGCATTGCGCGCAACACCCAGCTCATCATCCAGGAAGAAACCCACATCACCAATGTGATTGACCCTTGGGCTGGCAGTTACATGATGGAAAAGCTCACCCAGGACATGGCCGATGCCGCCTGGGCCATCATCGAAGAAGTCGAAGCCATGGGCGGCATGGTCAAGGCGGTGGACAGCGGTTGGGCCAAACTGAAGATCGAAGCGGCGGCGGCTGAAAAGCAGGCGCGCATTGACAGTGGCAAGGACGTGATCGTCGGTGTCAACAAATACAAGCTCACAACTGAGGACGCCATTGAGGCCCGCGACATCGATAACGTGGCGGTGCGCGAAGGCCAAATCGCCCGGCTCAACGCCATCAAGGCCCAGCGCGACCCAGTGGCCGTCAAAGCCTCGCTCGACGCACTAACCTATGCGGCAGGCCACGGCGGCAATTTGCTGGACTTGTCGATACACGCCATGCGCCTGCGCGCCACCGTGGGCGAGGTGAGCGACGCGCTGGAAGTGGCCTTTGGCCGCCACAGGGCCGACACCAACAAGGTTTCGGGCGTCTACGCTGCGGCCTACGACACCGACACCACCAACGGGGACACCATGGAGTACTGGAACACGCTCAAGGCCGACATTGCCGCCTTTGCCGACGCCCAAGGTCGTCGCCCCCGGGTGATGATTTCCAAACTCGGCCAAGACGGCCACGACCGGGGCGCCAAGGTGGTGGCTACCGCATTTGCCGACCTGGGTTTTGACGTGGACATGGGCCCGCTGTTCCAAACGCCCGAAGAATGCGCCCGCCAGGCCATTGAGAACGACGTGCACGCTGTGGGCGTGTCCACGCTGGCGGCCGGCCACAAAACCCTGGTGCCCGCCATCATTGCCGAGCTGAAAAAGCAGGGTTCTGATGACATCATCGTCTTCGTGGGCGGCGTCATTCCGCGCCAGGACTACGACTTTTTGTACGCTGCGGGCGTAAAAGGCATTTACGGCCCGGGCACGCCGATTCCGGTCAGCGCGCGCGATGTGCTTGATCAGATCAAAAAGGCTTTGGCGTCCTGAGTCCTTGCTCGTTATACTGTAATACCGTATTTCAATTGGAGCACAACATGGCAGTTTCCGTTCGCATGGACCCTTTGCTGGAAAAGCAGCTCGATCAGGCCGCCAAGCGCCAGGGCATCACCAAATCGCAGTTCATCATTGACGCGGTGGAGCGCGCGCTGGGGCGAAAAAATCCCTACGAGTTAATGCTGGCGCTCAAGGCCGAGGAAAACCGCCCAGAATACGCGGCGGTTGCAAAGGCGTACGAAGGCTGGGAGCAGCCCTACGACACCGATGC
>CAMDKE010000081.1 GCA_945901215.1 Comamonas sp. lk | reverse complement strand
GAAGCTAGTGATGCCCCTGGTGGCTGCCAGCACCATATTGTTTTATGCCGGAGCGGCTTTTTGTTACTTTTTTGTGTTCGGCCAAGCTTTCCCGGCGATCCAAAAGATGGCACCCACCTCGGTGGCGGTGAGTCCCGATATTGAAGCCTATTTGGACTTCGTGATTACGATGTTTATCGCCTTTGGCGTGGCCTTTGAGGTGCCCATTGTGGTCGTCATTCTTGCGCGTATGGGTGTTGTCACGGTGGCCCAGCTCAAGAGTTTTCGGACCTACTTTATTGTTGCCGCTGCCGCGGTGGCGGGCTTGGTCACGCCGCCAGACCCGGTGTCCATGCTGGCCCTGTTGGTGCCGATGTGCATCTTGTATGAAGTTGGAATCTGGGCAGCCCAAATTTTTATTCGCCACACCCAGCCGCCCCCAGAGGAAGTCCCGACCGCTGACCACGCGGGACCAGGCGCGTCGCCCTGACCGGTAATGCTGCTCACTGAAGCGGGCGACTGCCTTAGCGCAAGGGTCTTGGCGGCTTAGGGCGCGTGCCCGGCGTCACGCTCATGTTCAGCGCCTGGCTTTTGCGTTCCAACGCGAATGCAGTGGCTACACCGGGTTTCAAAGCCGCCACCTTGCTGAGCAACTGCGCCACGTCCTCAACCGGTACTCCGCCAATGGCTACGATCACGTCGCCCGGTGCCATGCCGGCCTGGGCCGCGGGGCCGCCTTGGAGCACCCCGGTCACGATGACGCCCGAATGAGCGCGGATCCCAAAAGCCTGGCTGAGTTCGGGAGACAGGTCGTTAGGCTCCACGCCAATCCAGCCCCGCGTGACCTGCCCGTCCCGAACAATGCTCTCCAGCACCTGTTTGGCAGTGGACACGGGTATGGCAAAGCCAATGCCCAAGCTGCCCCCCGAGCGCGAATAAATCGCCGTGTTGATGCCCAGCAGGTTGCCGTTGCTGTCCACCAAAGCGCCGCCCGAATTGCCGGGATTGATCGCAGCGTCGGTTTGAATAAAGTTTTCGAAGGTGTTGATGCCCATCTGGTTGCGCCCCAGGGCGCTGACGATGCCGCCGGTCACGGTTTGGCCCACGCCAAACGGGTTGCCGATGGCCAGCACCTGGTCGCCTACTTGCGCCGTGTCCGAGTCACCCAGCACCATCACGGGGAGTGCATCGAGCTCGATTTTCAGGACTGCCAGGTCGCTGTCGGGGTCGGTTCCCACCACTTTGGCGCGGGCGCGGCGCCGGTCGTTTAGCACTACTTCAATCGTGTCTGCGCCTTCGACCACGTGGTTGTTGGTCAAGATGTACCCCTTGGGGCTGACGATGACGCCACTGCCCATGCCCCCCGACGGTTCTGTTTCCGGGTGCGCGTCGGGCGCGCCGAAGAAGAAACGATTCCAGGGGTCCGTGGAACCGGGGGAAACCGGTTTGGTTTTGCCTGTGTTGATACTCACCACCGCATCGGCGGCTTTGCTTGCCGCCAGTCGAAAGCTGCCCACGGGCGCATCCACGCTGCGCAAAGCTGATGCCTGGCTTAGCGCCAGGGCGCTGCCATCATCGGGCTCCCACCAGGCTGGCTTGAGCGTTAACACCACAAAATATGCGGCCAGCAAGACGGTGCTACTTTGGGAAAACAACAGCCAAAAACGCTTCATTGACACTTCTTCCGCAACACAGCACCGGGTTTGGCGCCACCGCGCAAATTGTAGGCCGCAAGTGAAATTTCCAGACGCTGTAAGGACTCGGGTCCCCTCCCTTGCCTGCGGCGACTGGTAGGGCAGTCGATAATCGTCGGCGGCAGGGTTGTTCCCTTACCGAGGCCCGCGCTTGTTGCCTCCAATCCGCTTACCCACCTCACCTTAGCAATCGAGCTGTGTCCATGCCACACCACCTTGAATTACTCCACGCATTTGACCGGCTGCTAGAGCCCGATCGATTCAAAGACTACTGCCCCAACGGCTTGCAGGTCGAGGGCCGACGCCCGATTCGAAAAATCGCCTCGGGTGTGACGGCCAGTCTGGCGCTAATTGACGCGGCCATTGCGCACGACGCCGATGCCATCGTGGTGCACCACGGTCTGTTTTGGCGTGGCCATGACGGCCGCATAAACGGCTGGTTGCGCCAACGCCTGGCCCGGTTGTTGGCCAACGATGTGCATTTATTTGCCTACCACCTGCCGCTTGACGCGCATGAGACGTTTGGCAACAACGCCCAATTGGGGCAGCGTTTGGGGTTTGTGGCGCAGGGGCGCTTTGGCGATCAGCAACTCGGTTGGATAGGGGCGCCTTGCGCACACAGTTTCCCCGATGCGCTCACACTGGCTGACCATGTGCAGTCGGTGCTGGGGCGCGCTGTGGTGTTGGTACAAGCCAATGACAGCCCGGTGCGGCGCATCGGCTGGTGCACCGGCGGTGCACAGGGGTATTTTGAAGCAGCCATTGCCGCTGGCGTGGACGTCTTTATCACTGGCGAGATTTCTGAGCCCCAGGCGCATTACGCGCGCGAATGCGGCGTGAGCTTTATTGCCTGCGGCCACCATGCCAGCGAGCGCTATGGTGCGCCGGCTTTGGCGCAGCACGTGGCCGAGCAGTTAGGCCTGTCCCATGTGTATCTCGATATTGACAACCCCGCCTAACGACGCACCTTTTGCCGAAGGTCTGTTTCCCAATCACCATGAATAACTCTTCTGCCAATCTGCCTGAATCGATCCCCACTGGCACCAAACCCATTGCCATTACTTTGGGGGACGCTGCGGGCATTGGCCCTGAGATCATTGCCAAGGCATTTGTCAGCGATCCCGCGCTCTTGCGAAATTGCTTTGTTGCAGGCGACGTGGCCACCATGCGCCAGGCGCTGAGCCTTATTGCGTCGGCAGACGCGGTGCCCTGGCCCGTGGCACAGATTACGCATCCGGAACAGGCGTGCGCGCTCCCGCCGCGGTGCCTGGGGGTATTGCAAGTGGGCGCGCCCTTACAGCCGGTGGTGGTCGGCCAAGTGAGTGCACTGGCCGGAGAGTTCGCCGGGCGCTGTGTGACCTGGGCTGCAAAAAGCGCCCTGCGCGGTGAGCTAGCAGCCGTGGTTACCGCACCCTTGCATAAAGAAGCACTGGGAGCCGCCGGCGCGCCTTACAACCGCTACCCGGGCCACACGGAAATGCTGCAAGACATTGCAGCCATCCATCTGGGATTGCCAGCATCGGCGTTGCCGGTGCGCATGATGCTGGCCAACGGCGAGTTGCGCACGGTGCTGGTGAGCATTCACCTTTCACTGCACCGCGCCATCGAAGCCGTGGGTTTTGAGCAGGTGCTGCAAACCATTGTGATGACCCACAACGCCCTGCGTGTTCCCTTGGGCAGAGTACCGCGCATCGCGGTGGCCGGCTTGAACCCGCACGCGGGGGAGGGCGGCTTGTTTGGCGACGAGGAGTGCAACACCATTGTTCCGGCCATTGCTGCGGCCAGGGTTCAGGGGTGTGACGCCAGCGGGCCTTGGGCGCCAGACACGGTTTTCATGCGCGCACGTGCAAAACCCGGCGAGACCGGTGAATTTGACGCTGTGGTCGCCATGTACCACGACCAAGGCCTGATTCCTGTGAAATATCTCGGTGTCGAAAACGGCGTAAACGTGACTTTGGGCCTGCCCTTTGTACGCACCAGTCCCGACCACGGTACTGCGTTTGACATCGCAGGGCGTGGCGTCGCCGACCCTTCAAGCCTGTTGGCCGCCATCCGCATGGCCCGGCAATGGGTGTTGATGTCCTAAATTCGGCCTACTGCATCCGCCCAGAAGCCGTTTTTGGGTCAGCTACAATCAAAGGCTCTCCCTATAGTGATTTTTACTGAGGATTCCCATGAGCGACACCCTCGTCGGCAACAAGCCGAACGACCCCAGTAAGCGGACTTGGATCATTGCCTCCACGTGCGCTGGCATCGCTGGTGCTGCCGCAACCGCAGTGCCTTTTGTCAGTACTTTTCAGCCATCCGAGCGCGCCAAAGCTGCCGGTGCAGCCGTTGAGGTGGACATCTCCGCCATCAAACCGGGCGAGAAGATCACCGTCGAATGGCGTGGAAAACCAGTGTGGATCGTACGGCGCACTCCCGAACAGCTCGCTGCACTGGGTTCGCTGTCGGGCGAACTGGCCGATCCTGACTCCAAGCGCAAGCCAGATGAGCTCACGCCGGCCTATGCGCGTAATGAAGGCCGTTCTATCAAGTCGGAATTTTTGGTGGCTGTCGGTATTTGCACCCACCTGGGTTGCTCGCCATCGGACAAATTCCAAATTGGTGCCCAAGCCTCGCTGCCCGATAACTGGAAAGGTGGCTTTTTTTGCCCCTGCCACGGTTCAACTTTCGACATGGCCGGCCGGGTCTTCAAGAACAAGCCGGCACCGGACAACCTAGAAATCCCACCCCATATGTACCTCTCCGACAGCCGTTTGCTGATCGGTGAAGACACCAAGGCCTGAAGCGGAGTTCACCATGGCTGAAATGAAAGAAATCTCCCCTAACGCGCCTGCCGGCGCCAAGTTGCTGAACTGGGTGGACAACCGTTTTCCCCTGAGCAAGCTCTACAACGATCACTTGGGAGCGTATTACGCACCCAAGAACTTTAACTTCTTCTACATCTTCGGCGCGCTGTCGATGTTGGTTTTGGTGATTCAGATCGTCACAGGCATATTTCTGGTGATGCATTACAAGCCCGACGCCGCGCTGGCGTTTGGTTCGGTCGAATACATCATGCGCGACGTGCCATGGGGCTGGCTGATCCGATACATGCACTCTACGGGTGCATCAGCCTTCTTCATCGTAATTTACCTGCACATGTTCCGCGGGCTGATTTATGGTAGCTACCGCAAGCCACGCGAGCTGGTCTGGCTGTTCGGTTGCGGCATTTTCCTGTGCCTCATGGCCGAGGCCTTCATGGGCTACTTGTTGCCCTGGGGCCAAATGAGCTACTGGGGCGCGCAGGTGATCGTGAACCTGTTTGCCGCCGTGCCTTTTGTGGGCCCGGACCTGGCCTTGCTGATTCGCGGCGACTATGTGGTGGGGGACGCCACGCTGAACCGCTTCTTCAGCTTCCACGTGATAGCAGTACCGTTGGTGTTGCTGGGCCTGGTGGCTGCGCACATCATCGCCTTGCACGAAGTAGGCTCCAACAACCCCGACGGAGTTGAGATCAAGGCGACCAAGGGCGCCGACGGCCATCCGCTGGACGGCATTCCCTTCCACCCCTACTACACGGTGCACGACATTTTTGCAGTCAGTATGTTCTTGATGGTGTTTACCGCCATCATCTTCTTTGCCCCGGAATTCGGTGGCTACTTTTTGGAATACAACAATTTCATACCGGCCGATCCACTGAAAACACCCTTGCACATCGCACCGGTCTGGTACTTCACGCCGTATTACTCCATGCTGCGTGCTATCACCGGCGAAATGGTGTTTGTGCTGATCGCCTGCGTGGTCGGAGCTGCCGCGCTGAGCGTGTTCAAGATCAAGATGCCTGCGATCTTCAAGTTCGTCATCGTCGGTGCTGCTGCAGCTGTCACTGCCATGATGCTGTCCATCGACGCTAAATTCTGGGGCGTCGTAGTTATGGGTGGTGCCGTAGTCATTTTGTTCTTCCTGCCTTGGCTGGACAACTGTGCTGTCAAGTCGATTCGCTACCGTCCCGATTGGCACAAGTACATGTATGGCATTTTCGTGGTCAATTTCATTGTGCTGTCCTATCTTGGCGTGCAGCCCCCCTCGGCCATAGGTGAGCGTGTCTCGCAAGTGGGCACACTGTTTTACTTCGGTTTCTTTTTGCTGATGCCGTGGTGGAGCCAGATGGGTCAGGCCAAGGCGGTGCCAAACCGCGTCACATTTGCTGCACATTGAGCAGGAGTTTCCAAAAAATGAAAAAATTTGCGCTCAGCTTGATCACTGCATTAGCCCTGCTTTCTGGTGTGCAGGCCGGTACTGTAGGCATTGCCTGGGATAAGGCACCGGATAACACAACCGATATGGCGGCCATGCAAAACGGCGCCAAAATGTTTGTCAACTACTGCTTGAATTGTCATGCTGCCGCTTTCATGCGCTTTAACCGCTTGAAAGACATTGGCCTGACTGAGCAACAAATCAAAGACAACCTTTTGTTCACCACAGACAAGGTGGGTGAAACCATGAAGGTTTCCAGCGACCCGCGCCAGACCAAGGAGTGGTTTGGCGGCAACCCACCCGACCTGACCTTGATCGCGCGTTCGCGCTCCGGCGCCCAGGGGACGGGAGCGGATTACCTTTATACCTATTTGCGCACTTACTACGTGGACGACACCAAAGCCACCGGTTGGAACAACCTGGCCTTCCCTAATGTGGGCATGCCGCATGTATTGTGGGAATTGCAAGGCAAGCGTGCTGCGGTTTACGCCAAGGAAATGGTGCACGGGCATGAGGTTGATGTATTCAAAGGCTGGGAGCAGATCAGCCCGGGTACCATGACGCCCCTGCAGTACGACCAGGCTGTGGGCGACTTGGTGGGCTATTTGCAGTGGATGGCCGAGCCTGTAGCCAACCAGCGGGTGCAAGTGGGTGTGTGGGTCTTGTTGTTCTTGACCGTGATGACCGTATTTACCTGGCGCTTGAATGCAGCGTACTGGAAGGACATCAAATAAGTCGTGCCGAAGATCGTGTGTGCAAGCCCGGTTGCGGGCCTGCCACGGGCCACAGAGTGGGCTTGCAGCGAGCAACCCACTCTTTTTTATTTTTTAGGAGTCTCCCGCCATGATGGTGCTGTATTCAGGAACAACCTGCCCTTTTTCTCACCGCTGCCGTTTTGTTCTGTTCGAAAAAGGCATGGACTTCGAAATCCGCGATGTGGACTTGTACAACAAGCCCGAAGACATCAACGTCATGAACCCCTACGGCCAGGTCCCTATCCTGGTTGAGCGCGACCTGATCTTGTACGAGTCCAACATCATCAATGAGTACATTGACGAGCGCTTCCCTCACCCCCAGCTCATGCCCGGCGACCCGGTGGACCGCGCCCGTGTGCGTCTGTTTTTACTCAACTTCGAAAAAGAGCTTTTCGTGCACGTCACTACCCTGGAGGCGCGCAGCACCGTCAAGGGCAATGACAAAGCTTTGGAAAAAGCCCGTTCGCACATCCGCGACCGGCTGACGCAACTCGCCCCCGTGTTCCTGAAAAACAAGTTCATGATGGGCGAGAACTTCTCCATGCTCGATGTGGCCATTGCCCCCTTGCTGTGGCGCCTGGAGTACTACGGCATCGACTTGAGCAAGAACGCCGCGCCGCTGCTGAAGTACGCGGAACGTATTTTTTCTCGGCCTGCATACATTGAGGCGCTCACGCCGTCCGAGAAAGTCATGCGCAAGTAAGAGCTACCCGCGCCATGACGCAAACGCCAGCCATCACATCGACCCGGCCCTACATGGTTCGCGCCATGTATGACTGGTGTGTCGACAACCAGTGCACGCCCTTTATTGTGGTGGCGGTTGATGCCAGTGTGCGTGTGCCGCAGGAGTTTGTGCAAAACCGGGAGATCATTCTCAATCTCAGCCTTGGCGCCACCAGCGGCTTGGTTTTGGGAAATGACTACATCGAATTCAAGGCCCGTTTTGGCGGGGTGGCACGGGATATCTGCGTACCTTTGGGCCGCGTGTCGGCCATATACGCGCGGGAAAACGGCCAAGGAATGACCTTCCCTGTAGGGGCATCGGACGACACTGCATCCGCAGGCGCCAAGCCAGCTACTGGCCCCAAAGTAGCGCCGCTGCCGCTCCCTGCAACACCGGCATTTGAAGTCGTTTCGTCAGACGACCCAAGCCCTACGCCAGACCCCAAGCCCACCGGTGCACGGCCGTCGCTGACACGGGTGAAGTAGGGCGTATTCAAGGCCTGCACGAACCCGCCTGTAGCGATGTGCTGCGTTAGAATCCGACCCGTGCCGATTTAGCTCAGTTGGTAGAGCAACCGCCTTGTAAGCGGTAGGTCATCAGTTCGAATCCGATAATCGGCACCAGTTACATACGCTTGCAACGCGGCAAGCCCCAGGCAGCCCACCTTCTGACCGGAAGTGTGGGCTTTTTTGTGGCCATCGGGCGCAAAATGGCCTCCATGAAAGCTCCCCCCAGACTCCAGGCCCTCATTGACGAAGGCCTGATCGACACCGTGGTCCGCCAGCTCATGAGCGGCAAAGAAGCGCTTGTGTACGTGGTGCGCTGCGGGGATGAGACCCGCTGCGCCAAGATTTACAAGGAAGCCGCCAACCGCAGCTTTCGCCAGGCGGTGGACTACACCGAAAACCGCAAGGTCAAAAACTCACGCCAGGGCCGCGCCATGGCCAAGGGCAGCAAGTTTGGCCGCCAGGCCCAAGAGGCGGCCTGGCAAAGCGCCGAGGTGGACGCGCTGTACCGCTTAGCCGCTGCCGGCGTGCGCGTACCCCAGCCCTACAACTTCTTTGAAGGCGTGCTCTTGATGGAACTGGTGACCGACGCCCACGGCGACGCGGCACCACGCCTGAACGACGTGGCATTCACTCCCGAGCAGGCGCTGGCCCACCACGCCACCTTGATTGCCGAGGTGGTGCGCATGCTGTGCGCGGGGGTAGTGCATGGCGATTTGTCTGAGTTCAATATCTTGCTGGCGCACGTCAATGGCGTGGACACGCCGGTCGTCATCGACCTGCCGCAGGCGATCGACGCGGCGGGCAACAACCACGCCCAGCGCATGCTGCTGCGCGATGTGCAGAATTTGCGCGATTTTTTTGGCCAGTTCGCCCCGTCTTTGCTGGCCACCGACTATGGCCCCGAGATCTGGAGCCTGTACCAAGCTGGCCTGCTGACCAACGACACGCCGCTGACCGGCCAGTTTGCGCATTCCACGGCTGCGGTGGACGTGGGCGGCGTGCTGCGCGAGATTGACGACGCCCGCGCGGAAGACGCGGCGCGGCGCCTGCGCATGGCCACTGCGGCTCCTCAGTAGCGGCGCTTCGCCGCGACTCCTCTGTCAGCGGAGCGTGGTTAAAGCAGCTGGCGCTTGATCTTTTTGTGCCAGGTGCGCACCAAAATCTGTTTTTCGCCCTCATAGGCTTCCAAGCGGCCTGTAATGTGCCAGTGGGTGGCGCTGGCCGTCATGGCGGAATAGGTTTCGGTGCGGGTAAGCCAGTCGCCGCGCGCGGTTTCCATGGACCAGTGGCATTCCTGGCGGGCAGACAGCGGGTCGTGGGGAAGGATGCGGAAGCTCTCGCGGCCCCGGCCCCAGGTGGTCAGGCCGTGCTCGGTGCTGGTGCTGCGGCCAAAGTCGTCTTCGATCGCCATGCGCCGCTCGCCGGTGGCCTGGTTAATGGTGACTTCACGCTTGTTCCAGGGCTTGTCAATCGTCACCAGTTTCACCGCCGGTGCGCCTTCGGCCGGGGCAAAAACGGGCGCCTTTTCGCCGCGAACCTTCAATCGCGTGGGAATGTCGATGTAGCTTGTGCCCGTGTGCACCGTCAGGTTCACAGGCTGGGGCGCGGGCCAGATCAGCGGCCAGTAGCTGGTGGACAGCGACACGCGCAGCTGGTGGCCCTTGGGCACGTGGTAGGCCACGTCGTCGAGCTGGATTTGCACTGTGTAGCGCTTGCCGGGCTCTAGCGCCTGGGGGTGTTCGTGGCTGCTGTTGCCGTGCAAGTGCGTCAGATTCGCGACCGCATAGGTGAGGCGCGACACCGCGCCGTTGGGCCACACGCTGTTCAGGCGCACCGCC
>CAMDKE010000080.1 GCA_945901215.1 Comamonas sp. lk | reverse complement strand
TTGGGCGTTTGATTTTCTCGGGGACTGCTGCCTGCTGAATAGGCTTTGAATCGCCCTTTGCTTAGATGGTTGAGAGTTGCCTCGGCCAAGATACTTCTGGCGGAGTTGTGAGTGCACAGAAAAAGTACGTTCAAGGGTTTTGCTTCGGTCATCGTGGGTTCCTTCAATGTCAACAAGTTTGGCAAACAGCCGCAGGGACAACTTCGCAGGTCTGCCCTTGGCAGCAGTTTTGGGATAGGTAGGTCAATAGCGCGTTCATGCGATCGAATTGCGCTCGGTAGATCAGGTTGCGTCCGCTGCGCTCCTGGGAAATCAGGTCTGCATGCATCAGCTCTTTGAGGTGAAAAGAAAGCGTGTTCGCTGGCATTTCCATCATCTCGGCCAGCATGGCAGGGGTAAGTCCATCGTCGCCCTTGACCACCAAGGCTCTAAAAATCCGGAGGCGGCTTGTCTGAGCCAATGCAGCCAGCGCATTGATGATGTATTTTTCTTCCATAGTTCGACCTTATTGGAAATGTATGACTAAATTATGGCAGAGCGGGTGACAAGCCACGGAGCCGCCCCGTGGCCAGCTGGGCGGGAAGGCGCACACCGACGAGGTGCGGTTGCTGCACTACGCATTGACCCTGGCCAGCACTTGGGATGATGGGGCGGCGCTGTGCAGTGGGGCTTGTTGTGGGGCTGCAGTAAGCTCCTGCCATGAAATCAGACTTGCTGGCCCTGGCGGCTATTGCCTTGTGGGGATCGCTGGCGCCCCTGGGGGTCCAGCTGGCCCATATTCCCCCTTTTTTATTGACGGGCCTGGGCTTGCTGGTGGGTAGTGTGATCGCATTGCCTCTGGCGAACTTTCGTATCTCGCGGTGGAAGGTTCCACTGTCCACTTTGCTGGTAGGCATTTATGGGCTGTTTGGCTTTCACTTTTTGCTATTTATGGCGTTACGCAATGCGCCGGCGGTGGAAGCCAATCTCATCAACTACCTCTGGCCGCTGGGCATGGTGGTGATGGCGCCCTGGTTTTTGAAAGACGTGTCATTGCAGGCGCACCATATTGTTGCGGCGCTCATTGGCTTTGCCGGTGCGGCCATCGCCATCCTGGGCCGGGGAACATCCGAGCCTTCCGCCCAAGGGTTCCATGCGGGCTACCTGATTGCGCTGGCCTCTGCCTTTGTGTGGGCCAGCTATTCGCTTTTGACGCGCAGGCTGCCCGCGTTTCCCACGGCCGCAGTGGGTGGCTTTGCAGCCGCTTCGGGTCTGCTTTCACTGCTCTGCCACCTGGTGTTGGAGCCTGCGGTTGCACTGAGCGGGCAGGACATGCTGCTCATGGGCATCCTGGGTTTAGGCCCCTTGGGTGGTGCTTTCTTTTTGTGGGATGCAGCCATCAAGCGGGGTGACGCGCGGCGTATTGGGCTTCTGGCCTTTGCAACCCCCATCTTGTCCACGGCGCTGCTCCTTCTGAGTACCGGGCAAGCCCTGCAATGGAATATTGCCATCGCCGCGACCCTGGTGGTGGGTGCTGCGTGGTGGGGCAGCCGCTCGGTGGGATAAACCAGGGCTTGCCGGCTGACACCGCAGGCGGCTCGGTTTGGCAATTTCAGGGAATTTGATTCGGCCGCTTCAGGGCAAAGTCAATGATCCGGCGATGGAGCGTTGCCCTTGACATGCCAAGACCCTTGGCCGTCAAGGAAACGTTCCAGTTTTGCTTGACCAATGCGGCCGAAATCTTGTCGGCCTGGAGTTCGCGCGTTGTGCTCTCCGACCGCCAAGGGGCAGCGGTTTCCTGGTTGCCAAGGGCCGATGGAAGACAAGACAGGTCAATCACCGATGTGTCACTCACGGCCAGCGCGAACTTGGCGACATGCTGCAGCTCCCGCATATTGCCTGGCCAGCGGTGTTTCATGAGCACATCCATGGCCTGAGCGCTGAGTTCACAGACCTGCTGACCGGCCTGGGATGCCGCCGCCCAAAACGCGTCTTCAATTAAGCGGGCCCGGTCTTTTCTTTCGCGTAATGGCGGCAGGTGCAGGCTTGCACCATGGATACGAAAGTAAAGGTCCTCACGAAACTTCCCCTCGCGCACCAGCGTGGGCAAGTCGCTCAAGCTGGCAGTGATCAGGGAGAAGCGCACGTTGACAGGCTCTACACCGCCAACGGGAACAAACTCTCCCTCGGACAATACTTGCAGCAACCTGCCTTGGAGTGCCAGCGGCATATCGCCGATTTCATCCAGAAACAGCGTGCCGCCATTGGCTGCAATCAAACGCCCTGGAGAACCCTGCTTTGCCGCGCCGGTGAATGCACCGGGCCGATAGCCAAACAACTCGCTCTCAATCAGATCATGCGGTATCGCTGCGCAATTGATGGCGACAAAGTTGCCCGCGCTGTGAGGCCCCGAAAGGTGCAGGGCCCGGGCTAGCTGCGTCTTGCCAACGCCGCTTTCGCCCTGGAGCAGCAGCGGCAAGCACTTGGCATGCAGGCGAACGGCAATTTTGAGGCGCTCTTCGGTCTGCGGATCGGTGCCCACGATATCGCGAAGTGACGGCCCCTGCGCAAGACGCGGTGCACTGCCGAACTTAGGGTTCTCCAACGTACTTGCTTGTTTGCTGAAGTTCCCGCGTGCGGTGCGTCTCGCTGCCGACTCCGTGAGTCTGAAATGCAGCCCGCCCTCCTTGCTTCTGGCGGTGTGGCCATTACCTTGCATGGCTCGCTCCAGGTCAAACAAGCCCGACAAAGTGGCCAACTTTCTGCCGACGAGCTCGTCCAGGACCGGGGCGCTATCGCCCGGGTCCAGCAACTTTCGGGCAAAGGGTGTCGCGTCGATGATGCGACCACTATCGTCAATCGCTATCCGGGCCTCTGCCGCCCCATCCAAAAAGTCGTTGTACCTTGACAGGCGCAGCACGCGCGAATGGGGATGGAGCCGCTCAAAGTGCTGGTTCTCAATGCGCCGGGCTGAGCTGGTTACCAGTTCCCGAATCATGGACTGTACGGCTCCCCCCGCGCTTTGCATCGACGTGACGTTTAGCACCCCCATCAGCCGGCCCTGGCTGCCAAAGATAGGCGCCACGGCGCAGCTCAGCGATGCCAGTTTGGACGAGAAGTGCTCGTCTTGCACCACCGAGAGCGGGCGTTGCTCCCGCAGGCACAAACCCACCCCATTGGTCCCTTGCCGGTCCTCGGTCCAGATCGAACCGGGCAAAACGCGCAGCCCGGTGTACTTGTTGACTGAAGAAGCCGTACTCCGGTATTGGATGACGACACCCTGGGCGTCACTTAGCATGACTACCTCGGCATGTTCCATTACCCGGTGAAGCAGGCGGTCAATCTCCGGAAGGCAAAGCGCGCTCAACTCTTCAACGGGGGCGCGGTGCTCAACCAATTCGGAGTAGGACAGCACATCCGGATCGCGGACCCGATCGGGATCGAGATGGTGTTCAGCCAGACTGCGAAGCCAGGAGCCGCGCACCTCTTCATTGGGATCGGCCAGGCGACGGCCAAACAGGCTCTCGAAGTCCTTTCTGAAACCGCCAATGCCAGTGGGTTCGATGTTACGCATGGGGTCGACTCCTTCCTGGTTAAGCTTTTGTCAGAGGGCCAGACTGTAATGCGACACAGGCCGTCTGCGCTATCGGGTTTTTCCCTTGATGGAGATCAAAAAAAAGATCGTTCCCAATGTGTCGCAAGCGCAGAGATTTGCGACGCTAAAGTGTCGCATTCCGCTGCGCCTGCGACACTTTAATTGATGCAAGTGCTTGATTTTTATTGCAGATTGAGTTGGCATGACTCTGGCTTATTCTGTCATCATGCCGGGCAGCGATACACCGGACATGCACAGGAGACAAGCCAGTGTTAATTGACAGTACCGACCAAGCGCGATTCGACCATGCGCGCCAGGTGGCGACCGACTTTCGCGAGGCCATGCGCCGTCTGGCGGCATCGGTGATGATCGTCTCGACCCGCGATACCGATGGTGCGCCCCATGGCATGGTGGCCTCGTCGGTGATTTCAGTCTCCATGGAGCCTGCATCCATGCTGATCGCTGTTAACCGCACCGCAGGTATTTACCCGGTGTTGCTGAGATCGAAGGTTTTTTGCATCAACCTGCTCTGCGATGAGCAGAGCGACTTGTTAAAGCCGTTTTCCACCACGGCATTGCGGGATCAACGCTTCAAGTCGGATGGCTGGAAAGATGCCTGGACGACCGACAGCGGGCGCCTACCATGGTTGCCCGAGGCCTCCGCATCCATTGAATGCGCGGTTGATCTGGTGACCGACTATGGCACCCACAGCCTCTTTATTGGCCGGGTGCAGCAGGTCCATTGCCCGTCTGCATCCCCGGCCAGCGAGGCTATTATGTTGCCGCTGGTGTGGCTTGCCGGCCAACAGGCTTCACTGTCGATGCAATAGGCGGACCCACCAGATTTGATTCACAACCCGCGCATTTGAAGCGCATTTCTTAAACCAACGAGGAGACTTTCATGAAGCTTGGACTATTTGGCATGCCCCTGCACCCACCAACACGGATGGCCGCGGAAACCTATGAGGAAGACGCAGACCGCATCATCTACGCAGACCACGTCGGATTTGAGGAGGCCTGGATCGGTGAGCACATGTCGTGCACGACCGAGCCCATCGCCTCGCCTCTCATGTTTCTTGCTTCGTTGATCAATCGCACCAAGACCATCCGCTTTGGAACCGGCGTCATTGCCCTGCCAAACCACCATCCCGCAGTGGTCGCTGCCGAAGTGGCGCAGTTTGACCACATGAGCCGCGGCCGCTTGATGTTCGGCATCGGACCTGGCGGACTTGCCAGTGACATGGAGTTGTTTGACGTGCTCGACGGCCCTTACCGCACCGAGCGCATGATGGAATCGATTGACATGATTCTGCAAATGTGGAGTCAGGAGCCGCCTTACCACATCGAGGGCAAACACTGGAAGATCAAGCTGTCCGACACGGTGATGCCGGATTTGGGTGTGGGCTACATTCCCAAGCCCTACCAGCTGCCCCACCCCCCCATCATGATGACAGCGATGTCACCATTCTCCGATAGCGTCAAGACGGCCGGCATGCGCGGCTGGGGCCCTATGAGCGCCAACTTCTGTCCCGAATATGTGATCGCCAGCCATTGGAAAAAGTATGTAGAGGGCTGCGAAGCGGCAGGCCGCCCCGTGAACGGAGAGAACTGGCGGGTGGCGCGCAACTTGGTGATCGCACGCAGCGATTCCGAAGCGCTGGACCGTATGCTGGACCCCAATGGCAGCAATTACTATTACTTCGATTACCTATGGAGGGTCTTGTTGGCTGTGGACTACACAGCGGTCATGAAGGATGACCCCAAGAAGCCCGACGCGCAGATCACTGTAGAAGAGCTGATCAAAAGCATGGTGATCTACGGCTCGCCCAAGACCGTCACCGAAAAGTTGCTGGCATTCCGTGAGCGCACAGGGCCATTCGGTGGCTTGCTGATGGCGTCCATGGATGGAGCCGGTGTCAACCGCTCGCGCGAATGGGAAAGCATGACGCTTCTGTCGCAGGAAGTGATGCCCGCTATGCGTCGGGCCTTGGGTCGCTAAAAAGGCACCAGTGCGCTGGGGGCGTGTATCGCCCCCAGCGTGGTCGACCCGAGGTGGGCGCCCCGCCTACCACGTGTCGATCGCCGCCCCGCGCAGTGCGCCCACCCGCCCCGCGGCCAGGCCGCGCACCAGCCAGGAGCGGGTGTCGGCCGGGTCAATGACCGCATCAATTTCCAGGCCGCTGGCCATTGCCAGGGCGCTGCCGTTTTCTACCTGCTGCGCCAATAACTGCGCAAACAGCGCGTCTCGCGCGGCCCCCTGGGCCGCAGCTTCCAGTTCTTTCTTAAAGCCCAGGCGCACCGCGCCTTCCAGGCCCATGGCGCCAAACTCGGCGCTGGGCCAGGCCACGGTGCACAGCGGCGCGTGAAAGCCGCCGGCCGTCATGGCCATGGCGCCCAGGCCGTAGCCTTTGCGCAGCACCACGCTCAAAAACGGCACGCGCAGGTGGGCAGCCGCCACAAACATGCGGCTCACATGGCGCACCTGCGCCGTGGCCTCGGTATCGGGCCCCACCATGAAGCCGGGCGTGTCCACCAGGCTGACCAGCGGCAGGCCGTGGGCGTTGCACAGTTGCATAAAGCGGGTGGCCTTGTCCGCCGCGTCGGCGTCTATCGCGCCGCCCAGGTGCTGCGGGTTGTTGGCCAGCACGCCCACGGCGCGGCCCTCGATGCGCGCCAGCGCGGTGTGGATGCCCACACCAAAGCCGCTGCGCAACTCCAGCACGCTGCCCGCGTCTGCAATACCGTGCAGGGCGGCGCGGATGTCGTAGACGCGCAGTCGGTTCTCGGGCACTACGGCACGCAGCGCCAACGCGTCGGGTGCTTGCCAGGTGGCGGACGCGCCGGTGAAAAAGCCCAGGTAGTGTTTTGCAGCGGCTACGGCCTGTGCCTCGTCGTCCACCAGCAGGTCGATCACGCCATTTACGTGCTGCGCGCTGCTGGGGCCAATCTGCTCGGGCGTGAACACGCCCAGGCCGCCGCCCTCAACCATGGCCGGGCCGCCCATGCCGATGTTGCTGCCGCGCGTGGCAATCACCACGTCGCAGCAGCCCAATAGCGCAGCGTTGCCGGCAAAGCAGCGCCCGGCAGCAATACCCAGCACCGGCACCTGGCCGTTCAGGCGTGCAAAGCTGGCAAAAGTGGCCACGTGCAAACCCGCCACGATGGGCATGTCCACATCGCCTGGGCGGCCGCCGCCGCCCTCAGCAAATAAGACCACAGGCAGCTTGTGCGCCAGCGCGATACCGAGCATGCGGTCGGTCTTTTGGTGGTTGCGCATGCCTTGGGTGCCGGCCAGCACCGTGGCGTCATAGGCCATCACCACGCAGGGCGCGCCGCCCACGGTGGCGGTGCCGCACACCATGCCGTCAGCCGGGGTGTTGCGCGCCAGATCATCCTGGCTGCGGCGCTGGCTTTGCGCGGCCACGGCCAGGGCGCCGTATTCAGAAAAGCTGCCTGCGTCGCACAAATCAGCCAGGTTTTCGCGCGCGGTGCGCAGGCCCAGGGCGTGGCGCTTGGTCACGGCGGCGGGACGGTTGGCATCCAGGGTGAACGCTTGGCGCGCCAGGGTGCGGGCCAGGTCGGGGCGCAGGGGTGTTGAGTCATCTGCGGCGGCCACCGGCCTGGCCGCGCCTTGCGCCAGCAGTGTGGTGGGGGCAAGCGGCGTGTGCAGGAAGCTGGGCTTTGCCGCTTCGGCGTTGGAGCTTGGCGGCGCTGCGCTTGCAGTGGCGCTGCGCTGCATCGCCAGCAGCACATCACCCTGCGCCACCGCCTCGCCCACCGCAAAAAAGCATTCCTGTACCACCCCGGCGTGCGGCGCGATTACTTCGTGTTCCATCTTCATGGCTTCTAGAACCAAGAGCACTTGCCCGGCATGCACTGTGTCGCCGGGGCGGACCAGCAGATGGGCGAGGTGGGCTTGGAGGGGGGCGCGTAGTTCGAGCATGGGGGTGTGGCCTCTGGCGTGCCGAAGGGTGGGCTTTAGGGCGGCTCCAGTATAGAAAACGGCTGACGCCGCAGGGGGTATGCTTGTCTTTAGGGTGACGCGCCAGACCGGAAAAAACCGCACCGTTGCGTCCATTACCTTCCCTTCACGCACAAAGAAACTTCTTTATGACCCCCAGCGATTTCGCCCCCCTTATCCAACTCAGCCGTGGCGGCTTGACCGAATGTGTGCACTTTGGCGCGCTGGCCGTAGTCAATGCGCGGGACGAATTGCAGGCCTATGTCGGCAAGCCGCACATGATGAGCTTTACCCGCTCCACGCTCAAAGCCTTGCAGGCGCTGCCTTTTATGCGGGCCGGTGGCGCGCGAGAATTTGGCTTGAGTCAGCCCGAGGTGGCCATGCTGTGCGCCAGCCACAACGGCGAAGACATGCACGTGCAGGCGGCTGAGTCCATGCTGGCCAAGGCCGGGCAAGACTACAAGGTCTTGCGCTGCGGCTGCCACGTGCCGGGCTTGTACATGCTGATGGACAAGACGGCGCCCGACGGCATCCATTTTGATGAACGCCACAACAACTGCAGCGGCAAGCACGCCGGTTTTGTGGCGCACTGCGTGCAACAGGGCTGGAGTCTGGACGACTACATCGCCCCCGACCACCCGTTGCAGCAAGCGATTGCGCGCGATGTGGCCGCCGCCGTGGGCATGGACGTGCAAGACCTGAAAATGGGCATTGACGGCTGCTCGGCACCCAACTACGCCATGCCTCTGTCCAAACTGGCCTACGGCTACGCGCGCCTGGCCAGCGGCGAACAGGACGCGCAGTTTGGCGACAGCTTTGCCCAACTGGGCGAGGCCATGACGGCTTACCCCGAGATGGTCAGCGGCACCGGGCGCAACGACTTGGCCTTTATGCACATTGGCCGGGGCGACTGGATCACCAAAATCGGTGCCGACGGCGTGCAGGTAGTGGCCAGCAAGAGCCGGGGCGAAGCCCTGGCGCTCAAGATCAGCGACGGCAACAAAACCGCGCTCTACGCCGCCACGGTAGAGGCGCTAGAGCAACTCGGCTGGCTGGACATGGCCCAGCGCGAGGCGCTGCAGCCCTGGCGCGCCCAGCCCATCATCAACGCGCGTGGCCTCCATGTGGGCGCGCGCGACGCCTGCTTTCGCCTGCAAACCCCGGCCTGAATACGCGCAGCGCGCCTGTTTTGCCTGCGCAAAGCGCGAGCGCGTCGTCTGCGTGTTTCCCATGCCAAATACCGCTTGATTACCAAATTGCAAAGTTTTTCGGTTACAACCGGGCATCGCAATTAAAAAAGGGAGCGGCTATGCGGGGCAAGGTGGTTAATCTGCTGGTGCTGATGGTATTTTTGTCATCATGGGCCTGGTACTTTAGGGACACGCAAACGGTGCGCCAGTGGCGCCCATCAATTGAAAAAGGTCTGGCCAAGATGGGGGTCGGCACAGACGCCGTGCGGCACTACTGGCCGCTGGCGCCTGCGCCGGGCGAGTTACCGGCGGCGCGCCCAAGCACGGCCGTTGTACTGGCCAGCCCCAGCGGCATCCACAAATGTAGCGGTGGCGGTGAAACAATCTACACCGACAAACCATGCCCCGCAGGCCGCCAAACGCAAGCCGTGTCCAAAGGCAGCGTCACGGTGGTGGAGGCCCCGTCCACGCCCGCCGCGAAGGCAACCGTCATGGCTCCAAACCCCGCGCAGCAAGCACAGACGCTGCGCGACCAGTCCTTGGATCGCGTGATTGGCCAATGAGTGGCCACGCTAAGGCAGCCTAGGCCACCTTGGGAAAGCGCGCCCGGCGCTCCAGGTCGTCGAGGTCCATGTGGTTGCGCATGTACTGCTCGCTAGCCTTGACCAGGGGCTGGTGGTCCCAGGAAGTGAGTTTTCCTTTGCTTAGGGCCTGGCCCACCAGGCGGCGCCTGCGCTGGCTGGCCAGCACCTGCTGGTGCAGCGCGGGCAGGTCCCAGCGCTGGGCCACTTCTTGCACAAAGGCGCTCAGCACCGCCTGATGCGCGGGCACGGTGACCAGGTTGTTGAGCTCGTCAGGGTCAGTCTCCAAGTGGTAGAGCAGGCAGATGTCGTCTTGCGAGTACATGAACTTCCAGGGCCCGCGCCGAATCATTACCAGCGGGGTTTTGCTGCCTTCGGCCATGTATTCGCCAATCACCTCGTCGTGGCCGGGTGCGCCCGGCACGCCTTGCAGGTGCGGCAACAGCGAGCGGCCGTCCAGCGGCAGGTGCGCGTCCAGCGTGCCACCGGCCAGTTCCACAAAGGTGGGCAACAAATCGATGGTGGACAC
>CAMDKE010000079.1 GCA_945901215.1 Comamonas sp. lk | reverse complement strand
AGCCAGCTTTGGCCTGACCTTTGGTGTGGGCGCTTTCATGCTGTACATGCTGTTCATCATTGGACAACTAGCCTGGGAATCCAAGGCGGGAAAGTTCGGCACCTTCGTTCTTTTTCTGGGGCTATCGTTCGGCATGGTGGGTTTTGTTGCAAAAATGGCCATCCAGTGGTATTTGAACCTGTAGATAACGCGGCCCACTTTCACGCTACCAAGCGAACGCCGATCAAAATTCCGTGCAACCAAGCTACAAAAACCACGCAACCCAACAGCCCAAGCACAACCGTCAGCGCTGTGGCCTTGGCGTTTCCGGGTAGGTACACCACATCCTGCTCCCTGTCTCGCCGGCGAGAGGCACTAAAAAGCAAGACACTCCAGACCAGAAAAGAGCCAAAAAGCACCACGTGGGCCAAGGTTCCATTGACCAAGAGATGCGCCAACGCCCACACCTTCACCGATAAAACCATGGGATGGTGCAGTCTTGCGCGAATACCATTGTTGGGTACGTAGGCTGCTGCCAACAAAATCAAAGACAAAGCCATTAACAAAAACGCCGGATGGCGCAAGGCGGCAGGTGGCGTCCACAACAGAACTGGAACCTCCCGCGCTAAACCAAAACCCACTACCACCGCAGCAAACCCAGCCAGCGAAAGTACCGCGTACAAACCCTTAAAGCCTTTTTCACCAAGCCGTGTGATCAAGCCGGTGCGCACCGCACCGCCCCACAAACGCAACGAGTGGGTTCCCAAAAAAACCACCAAGCCCAGCACCATCAACTCCATTTTTAGCCCCTTAAACAAAAACCTAAGTTAACACACCCAGCGCTTGAACTTACCTTGAAAACGTGTGGACAAAGTGGGAATAACTTCGACCTTATCCACAGCAACAGCAAAAATTCCGCAGTTATTCATTTTGCGGGTACAAAAAAATAAACGCTATCCACAAGCATGGAAAGACCTTAAACCCTTGTTACATATAGGAAAAATGCGGTTGTAAGACTATTTGGCCTGTACCTATCTACTACTGCTATCTTTTATCTATGTCTTAAAGACTAAAGACAAAAACCAAGTTTCCGAAAAAAATTCCTTTTTTGGCGCTACGTGATGACACTACTTTGTGCTGGAAACTAGCAATCGCATCTGTACAAGTCCATCAAGTAAACTGTGATTTCTGCAAATTCAGTGACCACCCTCCATGACGGTTCAATCAGCTGATACAAGCTCTGGTACTGCGCCAGCCTCTTTTGAACTCAAGAGTGCCCAACTGACTCTGGTGACGCTGCTTGTTAAAACCGCTCACCTTGAACAATTGGCCGTCGACCTAGAAAAGCGTTTTGGCCCGCAGGGTGAGAGCCCTGATTTTTTTGATACCGATGGTCTGGTGATTGATTTTGCACAGGTCCAAATAGCCTTTCCCGACGCCCATTGGGATCGTTTGTGTGTTGCCTTTGAGCGTTGTCGTTTGGTTCCTGTCGCTGTGCGCGGACTCGATGCGACCAGCATGCTGTTGGCAAAGCAAGCGGGTTTGTTAGAGGCTGCTGCTGAAGTTCGTCGCAACACCACACCCAATTCCAAAACAGGCCAGACTACAGCGTTTATGCCCAGCGCGGCCGCTCCCGCACCGACTATTCAAGCAAAGCCCACTGCGCCAGTGCCTACCATGGTCGTGCACAAGCCTTTGCGTTCGGGTCAAAAAGTCTATGCCCGAGGTGGTGATCTGGTGGTATTGGCCATGGTCAACCGGGGTGCCGAAGTGATCGCGGACGGCAATATCCATGTGTACGCTCCTTTGCGCGGCAAAGCGATGGCCGGAGCTCGCGGCAATACCAGTGCCCGTATCTTTTCGCTTTGCATGGAACCTGAACTCGTCTCTATTGCCGGCGTTTACCGCACCACAGAGCAAGAACTGGCTGGCGATGTGTTGGGAAAACCGGCGCAAGTTCGCCTGAGTGACGATGGAAAAGAGAAAATCATTATCGAAGCGTTGCAATCGTAAAATTTGGCAAGCTGACCTTACATTCGGAAAGAAACTTCATCCATGGCAAAAATCATTGTGGTCACCTCGGGCAAGGGTGGCGTAGGAAAAACGACAACCAGTGCCAGCTTTGCTGCTGGTCTGGCTTTGCGGGGCCTTAAAACAGCTGTTATTGACTTTGATGTGGGCCTTCGTAACCTTGACTTGATCATGGGCTGTGAACGCCGAGTGGTCTATGACCTGATCAATGTGATTCAGGGCGAAGCCAATTTGCATCAAGCGCTCATCAAAGACAAGCAGTGTGAAAATTTGTATGTTCTGGCCGCCTCACAAACGCGTGACAAGGACGCGTTGACCCAGGAGGGCGTAGAAAAAGTTTTGCATGATCTGGCGGCCATGGACTTTGAATACATCGTCTGTGACTCCCCTGCTGGCATTGAAACCGGCGCCTTAATGGCCATGCACTTTGCAGACGAGGCCTTAGTCGTGACCAATCCTGAAGTCTCTTCTGTACGGGACTCAGACCGAATTTTGGGCATGCTGGCGAGCAAAACCAAGCGCGCCATTGAAGGGCTGGAGCCCATTAAAGAGCATTTGCTCATCACCCGTTACAACCCGGCGCGCGTGGACCAGGGTCAGATGTTGTCGCTCGAAGACATTCAGGACATTTTGCGCATCAAACTCATTGGCGTGATTCCAGAGAGTGAAACCGTTTTGCAAGCCTCTAACCAGGGCGTGCCAGCCGTCCACATGGAAGGAAGTGATGTCGCGGAGGCTTACAAAGACGTGATTGACCGTTTTTTGGGCGCAAATAAGCCGATGCGCTTTACTGAAGCCCCTAAACAAGGTTTTTTCAAGCGCATTTTTGGTGGGAAATAACAGCATGTCCTTTCTCTCGTTTTTACTGGGTGAGAAGAAAAAAACAGCCAGTGTCGCCAAAGAACGTTTGCAAATCATCCTGGCGCATGAACGCAGTGGGCGCAATGCGTCAGAGCCAGACTATCTGGTGGATTTGCAGCGCGATCTCATTGCCGTCATAAGCAAGTACATCAAAATCAATCCCAATGACATCAAGGTCCATATGGAGCGCCAGGACAACCTGGATGTGCTTGAAGTCAAGATTGAGTTGCCGGACGCCCGATAAAGCCTAAAGAAGCGTTGACGAATGCACCGATAAGGCGGTTTTGTCCACCACCTTGCGCAGCACAAAGCTTGAATGCACGCCAGTAACCCCCTCAATGCGGGTTATCTGGTTAAGCAACAAAGATTGGTAGTGGTCCATATCGCGCACTGCCACTTTGAGTTGGTAGTCGGCATCCTGTCCAGTAATCAATAGGCATTCAAGGACTTCTGGAAGTAACAAAATCCCTGCCTCAAAATTCGCAAAACGCTCGGGTGTGTGTTTGTCCATCGAAATATGGATCAAAGCCATCAAAGTAAGACCCAGTTTGCGCGCATCTAGCATCGCCCTGTAGGCAAGGATCAAACCGGCATCTTCCAAAGCACGCACCCGGCGCAGGCAAGGCGAGGCCGACAGTCCGATGCGGTCGGCCAAATCTTGGTTGTTGATACGGCCTTCGTGCTGCAAGATGTCCAAAATTTGGAGGTCATAGCGGTCGAGTTTCATGCGTCTATCTTAGGTCGGCCTGGAACCGTGCTACATTCGACTCTGCAGTTTTGGCACAAAACTACGCGTCACGCGCAAGCGCAAGACACACGCAGCCCTGGCAGAGGGCCTGCCGATTGAGCCGTAAAACGGCAAGTCGCTTTGAACGGGCCACCCGCTATGGAACCCGTTTGCGACTTTTCCTCCAACGTCACCACACCCCTGCCCTGGTTGGTGAACCAGTTTTTTATATTTTGAATCGACCCTTTTACCCTGTCATCACGACACCCACCATCATCGGCAAATACCGCATCGCGGTGTGCCACACGCCATCGGCCACCGGGCGCTACTATGCCCAAGTATCCATTTCCAGCGGCAGCGGTAGCACCAGCACCGATCGCGTTATGCGCTTTGTTCACGACTTTTCTACCCAGGACGCAGCGGCACAATATGCGCTGGCGCAAGGCATTGACTGGGCCCATACCGCGCTCAAAATACATTGATACTGCACCACACGGCCCTATTGACCCGCAACACTTAACACCTGAACCCAAGGAAACCCTATGGCAAAAGAAGAACTGATTGAAATGATGGGCATTGTCAACGAGGTGCTGCCCGACACCCGCTTTCGCGTCACCCTGGACAACGGCCACCAGCTGATCGCCTATTCGGCAGGCAAGATGCGCAAAAACCACATCCGCATCTTGGCGGGCGACCGCGTGTCGCTAGAACTCTCGCCCTACGACCTGAGCAAAGGCCGTATCAATTTCCGGCACATTGAAGGTCGCGGCCCCATGGTGCCACGGCGTACCAACTAATTTCCCCAGCATGCCCTAGCGATTGCTCCGCAAGCGCCGCGTACGGACTGCTTGCGCCAAACCCTCCAGTACCGGCTCGGTTTGCGCGATGCTGATACAAGCGTCCGTAACTGAAACGCCATGGAGAAGCGCCACCCCGGGAAGCAGGTCCTGGCGGCCTTCGTGCAAATGGCTCTCGATCATCACCCCCGTAATGCGCCGGTCGCCCGCGGCAATTTGGCCCGCCACTTCAGCTGCCACGGCAATTTGCCGCAGATGCTGCTTGCTGCTGTTGGCGTGCGACACATCCACCATGACCTGCTCTCGCAGCCCGCATGCTTTGAGCAAGGCGCAGGCTGCATCGATATCGGTGCTGGCGTAGTTGGCTTGCTTGCCGCCGCGCAAAATCACGTGGCAGTTGTCGTTTCCCAGGGTTTCAAAAATCGCCGCCTGCCCCCATTTGGTCATGCCCATGAAGGCGTGGGGTGACTGCGCTGCCAGGATGGCGTCGCTGGCGACTTTGACGCCACCGTCGGTACCGTTCTTAAAGCCCACGGGGCAACTTAGACCGCTGGCCAGTTGGCGGTGGCTTTGGCTTTCGGTGGTGCGAGCGCCTATGGCGCCCCAGCCCACCAAATCGCTGATGAACTGGGGGCTTAACAAGTCCAAAAACTCGGTTCCCACGGCCAAACCCATGGCCACAATCTCCAGCAACAAGCTGCGCGCCAGCGCCAGGCCTTCGTTAATGGAGAAGCTGCCGTCCAGATGCGGATCGTTGATGTAGCCCTTCCAGCCCACGGTGGTGCGCGGCTTCTCGAAATAGGTGCGCATCACTACAACCAAATCATCGGCATGCGCGTCGGCCCGGCCCTTGAGCCACTGCGCGTAGGCAATGGCCTGGTCGCGGTCATGGATGGAGCAGGGCCCCACCACCACGATCAAACGGTCATCCCGGGCGTGCAATACCTCACACAGGGCGGATCGGGCGCGCTCCACGTTGGCCAGCACAGCCTCAGAGGCTGGCAGTTGCTCTTGCAGCAGCGCCGGGCTTATCAGAGGCCTAATGGCGCTAATGCGGGTGTCGTCGGTGCGAATGTGATCAGGTGTGTGGGGCATTGGGGCGCTTGGTGCAAATTAGCCAGATATATAGCTGTGCAGCTGGTCGATGATGAGTTTTTGCTGGGCCATCATTTCGCGCACCACGTCGCCAATGGAAATCAGCCCTAAAACTTGGTGCGCCGCCATGATGGGCAGGTGGCGGATGTGGTGGTCGGTCATGATCTGCATGCAGGCGTCAATGTTTTGTTCGGGAGTCACGGTGATCACCTTGGTCGTCATGATCTCCTGCACCAGCGCCGCGCCACTCGTTCGCCCGTGCAGAACCACCTTTCGGGCGTAGTCGCGCTCCGAAAAAATGCCTACCAAGGCAGGCCCTTCCTGCACCAGCACGGCGCCTATATTCTCCTTGGCCATCAGCTCAAGGGCCTCGCGCACGGTGGATGTCGGTGCAACGCAATAAACGCTGCGCACATGTTCAGCCAAAAATTGCCCAATGGTTTTCATGCCCGACTCCTTGGAATGTGCTTGCGCAGGGGCCCCAGAATAGCACCCAAGCACTCCATCGAAACAAAGGCGCTTTAGTCTCGCATCACGATAGGAATACAAAGCCGGTAGCCCTGGCCTCGCATGACTTTGATGGTCGGGGCGCCGTTGGAAAAGGCGCTGAGTTTTTGCCGCACGCGGTACACCAACTGCTCAATGCGCACCTTGTTGGTTTTCTCGTCCATCGCGGGGTCGCCAAAGTCGGTCAAAAGCCGGTGAAACGGCAGCAAGTCAGCGGACAAGGCCAGCGCGTGCAAAAGCAAGCATTCGCTGGGCGTCAGTGGGATTGGTTCGGTATGGGGCGGGGTAATTTGGTGCGCCCAGCGCTCCAAAACCCAAGCGTCTGTGCCCGACGCACTTTTTGCGCGCCGCACCAGGGAGTGGATGACGTTGCTCAGTTCTTCGGCCCCGGCCGGCTTGCTGAGAAATACATCAGCCCCCGCAGCGTAGGCGTCTTTGCGGTCCTGGGTTCGTACGCGGGCGGTTAGTACGACAACGCCCATGTCGGGGTAGGCCTTCCTGACACGGGGGATGATGTCAATGCCGTCTTCGCCCGGCAGATTAAGGTCCATTACCAAGGCGTCGGGCACGGCTTTGATGATTTCTCGGTCCAGTTCTTCGCCGCTTTCGACACCTCGCACCAGCATGCCTTCCGAGCTTAGAAAATCTTCTAAGCTTTGTCGCAATGCAATGTTGTCCTCAACAATGATGATGTTGATGCTGGCCATGGGGTCGGAAAAAAACGCGAACTTAACTCAACTACCTCTCTGAATCTGATCCAAAATGATATTTCTGCTGCCGCCTTGCGTCTACCCTGCGGGCTCTGGCAGGCCCAAAAACGCCATCACCGCGCCCAGGTGGTCCGAAAAATTGCCCAAAGCATGGTCCCCGCCGGGAATGATGATGTGTTTTGCCGCAGGGTAGCGGTCGCGCATATCGCGCCAGTCCAGCACCTCGTCGCCTTGCGCCATCACCACCAGTTCGGGCCCGCTGGGCATGCTGCCTTGGCTGGCGAGCAGCCGCAGCTCTTCAATGAACGCAGCCTGAAAATAAAAACGCTCCGATGGCGCGTGCCATTGGGTTTGCGTGCCAATGTAGTTTTGCAGGTCGCGCGCGGGAAACACTGCGGGGTTGAGCATGACCGAGCGGCAGCCCGTATGGCGCGCCACCCATGACGCATAAAACCCGCCCAACGAAGATCCCACCACTGCCATGCGGTCCCGGGGCCAGTCGGCCACCAAGGCTGCTACTTCTTGCATGGCCTGCCGTGGTGACGGCGGCAGCTGAGGACAGCACCACAGCACCGGTGGATCGCACTGCGCCACGGCGCGGGCCATGGTTTGCGCTTTGGCCGATGATGGTGAGGAGCGAAAACCATGCAAATACAGCAGGTGCGTGACCGGTCGCTGCTTTGTTAGGGGGCCGACAGGTGGTTCGGGCGAATCAGGGGGCATATATGCGGCGCCAAGGGGTACCAGCGCAGGTGGGTTATGGTTTGCAACTCACGACAGTCGAAGAACTTAGCCTATGCATCACACCATCAACGCGGGATTTTTGCAAGTGGCCTACCGCGACAGTGGTCCACGCCAGGGGCCTGCGGTGGTCTTGCTCCACGGCTTTCCCTACAGCGTGCTGGCGTATACCGACGTCAGCGCGCGCCTTACAGAAGCGGGCTGCAGGGTGATCACGCCGTATTTGCGCGGCTTTGGCCCGACCCGTTTTTTGCGCGCTGACACACCGCGCTCGGGGCAGCAGGCGGCCTTGGCTTTTGATTTGCTGGCGCTGATGGACGCCTTGGGGCTGCCCGGCGCCGTGCTGGCGGGTTACGACTGGGGCGGACGCGCGGCCTGCATTTTGGCCGCCTTGCGCCCCGAGCGTGTGCGGGGGCTGGTGTCGGGTAACGGTTACAACATCCAAAACATTGCCACCGCCATGCAAGCGCAGTCGCCCGACAACGAACTCCGCCTGTGGTACCAGTACTACTTTCACAGTGCGCGGGGCCAAGCCGGCTTAGCGCAAAACCGCGCGGACTTTTGCAAGCTTTTATGGCGCATGTGGTCGCCAAATTGGCAATTTGACGATGCCACCTACGCGCAAAGCGCAGCGGCCTTTGACAACCCCGACTTCGTGGAGGTCGTTATCCACTCCTACCGCCACCGCTTTGGCTTGGTGGCCGGTGACCCGACGCTCGACGGCTGGGAGCGCGTACTGGCGGCGCAGCCCGCGATCAGCGTGCCCACCATAGCCATCGACGGAGCGGGCGACGGGGTGATGGCGCTGGGCGGTTCAGCTGCCCACCAACACCATTTCACCGGGCTCTATGCACACCGCGTGCTACCGGTGGTAGGGCACAACCTGCCCCAAGAAGCGCCAGCGGCGTTTGCTAGCGCCGTGTTGGATTTGCTGTAGCGCTTGCGCGCCACAGTGGCGCGCGCAAAAGCCATCAGGGTGGACGATTACACTGATTGACAGTCCCGCACCGGACGGCGTACACGTTTTCCCACCTTATTGAAGCCCTCCTACCATGCCCTTGTTCCAGACCCCGTCACCCTGCGGCACTCTGCCGCGCGCTTTGTTTGCCCTGAACACATCGGCGCTGGTCGCGCTGTTGGCAGCCTGCGGACCGGGCGCGCCACCGGCTGGCGGCCCCGGTGCTGGCGGTGGCGCGCCGCCACCGGCGGAAGTGGGCGTGGTGACTGCGAGCACGGGCGATGTGGGCTTGGTCACCGAGCTACCCGGTCGGCTGGAAGCCTCGCGCGTGGCCCAAGTGCGGGCGCGGGCGGCGGGTATCTTGCAGCGTCGGCTGTTTGCTGAAGGCAGCAGCGTCAAAGCCGGGCAGGTTTTGTTTGAGATTGACGACGCACCCTACAAGGCGGCACTCGACAGCGCAATGGCCAGCGTCGCCAAGGCCGAAGCCAACCTGATGCAGGCCAGCGCCCTGGCCAAGCGCTACGAGCCGCTGGCCGCAGCCAAAGCCGTCAGTCAGCAGGAACTGGTGGCCGCCCAGGCCGCCCAAAAACAAGCCGAGGCCGACGTGGCCGTGGCCAAAGCCGCTGCGCAAACCGCCCGCATCAACCTGAACTATGCCGTTGTTACCGCTCCTATTGCCGGGAGTATCGGTCGCGCCTTGGTGACCGAGGGCGCCTTGGTTGGCCAGGGCGAGGCTACGCCGCTGGCTGTGGTGCAGCAGATCAACCCGATGTACATCAACTTCACCCAGTCCGCGGGTGACGTGATGAAGCTGCGCCAGGCCTTGGACGCGGGCAAGCTCAAGCGCGCCAGCGGCACCCAAGCCGCCAGTGTGCGATTGGTGCTGGAGGACGGCAGCGAATACCCGCGCGCCGGACGCCTGCTTTTCTCGGACCTGACGGTGGACGCCACCTCAGGCCAGATCACCCTGCGTGCCGAGGTGCCCAACCCGGACGGCAGCCTTTTACCCGGCCTGTACGTGCGCGTGCGGGTGGAGCAAGCCCAGGCCAGCAACGCCATTGTGCTGCCGCAGCAGGCGGTGACACGCTCGTCCCAAGGCGACACGGTGATGGTGGTGGGAGCCGACGGCAAGGTCACGCCGCGCCCGGTGAAGGTGGGCGGCCAGCAGCGCAACCAGTGGGTGATATTGGATGGCCTGCAAAGCGGCGAACAGGTGATGGTCGACGGTTTTCAGAAGCTGCGCGGTGACGCGCCGGTCAAGCCTGTGCCGTGGGTGGCGCCCAGTAGCAAGCCCGCCGCGCCTGCCAGCGCCGCCGCTGCGGCTACCAGTGCGACTTCGGGCGCCGCTGCAGCCACGCCGGCCGCATCTGCTGCCAGCCGCTAGGACGCGCACGCCATGGCTAAATTTTTTATTGACCGCCCCATTTTTGCGTGGGTGATTGCGCTCTTCATCATGGTG
>CAMDKE010000078.1 GCA_945901215.1 Comamonas sp. lk | reverse complement strand
AGCAGTCCCGGTCTTTGTGGGTATCAAAAAACAAGTCGTCTTGCTTTTCAATATTCGCAGCCACAGTCGAATCACAAAACCTTGCAGCCAATTGCGCATAGTCCTCGACTATATCGAGCCCGATATAGTGACAGTTCGCGTTAATTTTTTTAAACTCTCTGGCTAGTACACCGGAGCCACACCCAATCTCAATGATCTTATTGGACTGGGGAGGAATCGTTTGCAGCACAGTCAAGTTTGCATTATCGTGGGCAGGGGTTTGTTCCATGAGATGATTTATCGTTAATCAGTTTTGCAGTATAGTTTGATTTTTTGGTACTTCAATGTAACGATGACAAATCCTGTTAAATCCAGTGCTCGCAGGGCGGTCATGAAGCCGCCACTTTTTCCGCTGTGCTTTTGACGCAGGGTGAGGCCTTTCATGATCATGCCCGGGTCTGCGGCTTTGCACATGGCGTAAATCGTCGGCAGGCCGACCCCTATCAAGCACAATCGGTTTATGAAGCGGATACTTGCCGGAGTGATTACCGGAGCCCTATGCCGCAGGGCGCAAGTTACGCTGAGCTGCGGTGACGCATTTGAATGGATAGCCCATGAGAGAAATGGATAGGCAATGAACATCAAAAACATGCTATTGACCGCGCTCTGGGTTGTCGGCATGGTTGCGTGTGGTGGCGGTACGGCTGTGGGCCCGACCCTGCCCAGCGCCCAGGCGCAACTGGACAACCTGAATACCAAATACGACTCCAACACCAACCAGCCCACCAGTCCCGCCGTACCCGGAGCCAGTACGGAAAGTATCCAGTCTATATTCATGGATGAGTTAACGACCGGCGCCGAAGAAATTATTGCTGACGTGGCAACTTACTACCAGAAAAGCTTTTTCTTGAAAAATGCGCTTGAAACGGATACCTCACAAAACGCGAACGGTAACACCATCGTCACCGTGCACCATGAGGCGCACGGACTGCATATTGGCGACAAGGTAACTATAAAAAATCCGGTGCAAAATGCCAATGGGATCGCCCCCGCGAGCCTCAGTAAGAGCAACCCGATAACGGCGGTCACCCCAGATACCTATCAACTGTCAGTGCAAGGCAGCGCAAACCAGAGCGGCTTGGCGAATATGGATGTGTCGGTTGACTATCTGATTAGGGGCTGTATTGGAAAATACAACTCAATTGGATCAACCATATCCACAAAAATTAATAGTAATAAGATAGAAAACCTAGAGGTTTTTTATACCACTTTAACCGTCGCCCAAGCGATGCAGGGATGTACACCAAAATATTATGAAGGTATCACCACCAAGTATTACAAAAAAATCGGCAATGGGTATGAATTGGTTGCGCAAAACGTGGATGGGGGAGACTATTCCATGGTTTATGGTCCTTGGGTGCTGCCCAGCGTAGGCCTAAACTCGACTCCGGCCCCGACCCCGCCTGCGGCTCCGGCCTCCGCATCCGCATCCGCCTCTGCTCCTGCATCGGCTTCGGCGGTGGACACGTTGGTGGGCAATATTGGAAAGCTGGTCAATTATCAGGATACCAAAAAGCTGCAAAACAATGGCTACACACTGGTTTCATACCAGATCGCGCCGGATACTGCTAGTAGTGTGTTCGTCATCATTACTCTTAAAAACTACTCCAGCACCGATACTTTGATGACAACGGAAGCCAATATCTATGCAAAGGCTGCGAAGGGATACCAATTAATCAAAAGACAAATTGATTACAACAATGCCTTGCGAAACCGGATAGAGATTTCAAAGTTCACCACCCCGCCCGACATTGTGAGTTTTGCGACAAAAAATGGTTTTAGCGCCGCCAAAGCCGCAGATATCAAGCTCAAGTGCAAGAGCATGCTTTTTCTTAATTGCGCACACAACTACATGCCCTTGGCCTACGTTTTTGAGTAAGTCCGCTGCGTGTGCAGCGCATTACACCTTGGGGTGGATTCAGCTGCACTCACAAGGCATTCACAAAACTCCCGCTCTTGCCCCCATGCTTTTCGCGCAGGGTAATACCGTGCATGACCATGCCGCGGTCTACGGCTTTGCACATGTCGTAAATCGTCAAGAGGCCGACCTGCACGGCGGTGAGCGCTTCCATTTCGACGCCGGTGGGGCCAACGGTTTCGGCGGCGGCGGTGCAGTGCACGCCGTCAAAGCCATCGGCGTCTTGGTGGGCAATGGCAAATTCGACCGCCACGCGCGTGAGAGCCAGCGGGTGGCACAGGGGGATCAGTTCGCTGGTTTTCTTTGCGGCCATGATGGCGGCGATGCGTGCTACGCCCAGCACGTCGCCTTTTTTGGCGGTACCGCCCTCGATCAGCGCCCGGGTGCTGGCCAGCATTTCGATGCGGCCTGTGGCAATGGCGATGCGCTTGGTGCTGGCCTTGTCGGCCACGTCCACCATGTGGGCCAGGCCTTGGGAGTCGAAGTGGGTGAGTTGGTTCATGGCGGGTGGGGTTTTAGGTTGGAAACAGGGGGGTGTGCCGGGGTATTTACCAGCGCTTAACGGTTCGCGTGCATCATACGGGGATGAACTTGTTTTTCCAACGCTGGTGCCGCAGCGGCAGCCTATTGGCGCTGGTCGGCGCGCTGGCATGGCCCCAGGGCGCGCCGCTGGCGCAACAGTCGAAGTCGGTACCCGTGCAGGTGCTGCCCGATCTGGGCGACGGCGCGCAAATGTCGCCCGCAGCCGAGCGCCGCTTGGGCGACAGCATTGTGCGCAGCCTTTACCGCGATCCCGATTACGTGGACGATCCGGTGGTCATGGACTACTTGCAGTCGCTATGGCAACCCTTGCTGGCGGCCGGGCGCCTGCGGGGCGATCTGACGGCGCAGCTTGACGAAACCTATGCCTGGGAGCTGCTGCTGGGGCGCGACCGCTCGGTCAATGCCTTTGCGCTGCCCGGGGGCTACTTTGGCGTGCACCTGGGCCTGGTGGCTATTGTCAGCACGCGCGACGAGCTGGCGTCGGTGCTGGGCCACGAGCTCAGCCACGTTACCCAGCGCCACATCGCTCGCAATATGGCCCAACAAAGTGCGCAGGCACCGTGGGTGATGGGCGCCATGATTTTGGGCGTGTTGGCCGCCAGCAAAGGCGGTGATGGCCAAGCCGGCAGTGCGCTCATCACCGGCGGGCAGGCGGCGGCGATCCAGAGCCAGCTGAACTATTCGCGCGACATGGAGCGCGAGGCCGACCGGGTGGGTTTTGGCGTCATGACCCAAGCCGGCTTTGCGCCCCAGGGCTTTGTGGGCATGTTTGAGAAGCTGCAGCAAAGCAACCGGCTCAATGACAGCGGCGGCTTTCCCTACCTGCGTAGCCATCCGCTGACGAGCGAGCGCATCTCGGACATGCAAAACCGCATGGGTGCCTGGCCCGCTGCCGCGCCCGAAGCGCTGGCGCCGTGGGAGCCGCTGATGATCGCGGCGCGCGCGCGCGTGCTGTCCAACTCCGGCGTGGACGCCTTGCGCCTGTGGGCTGCCGATGTTCAGCCCAGTGCGCTGGTGGCCAAAACGGCGGGCCAACAGGCTGCAGCCCTCTATGGCGCGGCTTTTGCGGCGCTCAAGTTGCGCGACTACGCGCAGGCGCAGACCCTGTGCGTGCTACTGGAGCAGCAGGTTCGCGGCCGCGCAGCAGAGGCGCGGCTGGCGCGGCTATTGTTGGCTGAGCTGGCGATGGCGCAGGGCAACGCTGCGGGCGCCATGGCGGCGCTGCAAGCGCCGGCCTGGGGCACCGAGCGTGCGCCCTTGGGTCGCGCCGGCCTGTTTTTACTGTTGCAGGCGCAAACCCTTAGCGCCCAAGGCCCGGCTTTGGACCAGGCCAGCAGCACCCTGCGCGATTGGGTGGCCGTGCACCCGCGTGACAGCCTGGGCTGGCGCTTGTTGGGAGCGACCTTGGAAGCGCAGGGCCGGGACGTCGCCGCCGTTCGCGCCCAGGCGCAGGCCGACCTCTTGCGCTACGATTTAAGCGCCGCTCTGGCCCGGCTGCGTGCGGCGCAAGACCTGGTGCGTCTGGGCCGCTGGGGGCGCATGGGGCCGGACTATTTGGAGGCGGCTATTGTGGACACGCGTGCGCGCGAGGTGACCCAGCTACTTCGAGAACAAGCGCTCCAGCGCTAGGTTGATCACCATGCCAATAGCGGTATAGATCATCGAGCCAATCAGCGCGGCGCCAAAGCTCTCGACCGCAAAACCGTCCAGCACGCCAGCGGCAGACCAGAACATCAGCGCATTGATGACAAACAAAAATAGGCCTAGCGACAACACCGTTACCGGAAAGGTGAGCACCACCAGAAGGGGTCGCAAGACGGTGTTAAAAAACCCCAGCACCAGAGCCGCCAGCAGCGCCGACTCAAAGCTTTGCACCTGAACGCCGCTATACAGGTTCGCCACCGCCAACAGGGCCATGGCACTGAGCAGCCATTTCAGTAAGAGTTTCATACCGCACCAGCATAGCAGCGCAGGGCTTGGGTGCCGACTGCTGCCCCCAAGCGCCTCAGGCTTGCGGGTCTGGCGCTGCGTGCTGCTGCCGACGCCAGCGGCCCGCCAGCAGAACACCTGCCACCGCTACCAGGTACACAGCCCAGCGACCGATCTGCTGCACCTGTGTGAGCCCGGCCTTGGGGTCGCCCAAGTAGTCCATGAGCAGTGGCTCAGAAAGCACCATTTGCGCTGCTGTCAATGCCAGCACCGCCGCCCCCAGCGCAATGACGGATGGAAAGCGCTCCACCAGTTTGAGCACCACGCTGCTGCCCAGGACCACAATCGGCACGCTGATCAGCAGGCCAATGACTACCAGATCAAATGCGCCTTGCGCCGCTCCGGCAACGCCTAGTACGTTGTCCAAGCCCATCAGCGCGTCGGCCACGATGATCGTTTTCATGGCACCCCAAAAGGTACTCGCACTTTCGCCGTGCGCTTCGTCGCCACCCTGTTCGGCCAGCAACTTATAAGCAATCCAGAGCAGTCCCAAGCCCCCGACCAGAAGCAAGCCCGGTATTTGCAGCAACCAAACCACGCCGACGGTCATGGTCGAGCGCACCACAATGGCGCCCACCGTGCCCCAGACAATGGCACGGGTTTTGAGTCGGGGTGGCAAATTGCGTGCCGCCAAGGCGATCACGATTGCGTTGTCACCCGCCAGTACCAAGTCGATCAGCACGATGGCCAGCAGTGCCGACCACCACGGGGTTGAAAATAGCTCCATGGAAAAAACTTTCTTTATTAGCAGTAATAGAAGGCGCCTACCGTAGGAGTTGGCGATTCGCCCACGATTCTATTAGGGTTTTAGTTGAAGCGCGGGGTTGAGAAAGGATTCCGAATTTCAACTAATACTGAAATACGGAAGCAAATGCAATCGTTCTGGCTCTGGCGCAGTCCACCCTGCTGCAAGTCGTTCAGCCCCTGTGGTGGCGGTGCGCAGGGGTTAACCCCGGGCGCGGTGCTGGCCTACCTTACGCGAGACAGATGTCAAGGCGCGCCCTGCGAGTTCAGCGCGGCCCCGGCGTGCGCTGGGGTCCGACGCCACCCCGGCGCTAGCTACCGTGGGCTGCTGGTGGTGAAGGCGGTGAATGGGTCTAAGGCCTGGTGTGAGCGGGGGGCGGAGCCAACTCAACGGCCCTAAGAGTGACAGTGACGCGCGAAGCATGTCATTTGACAATGCGAAGTACGATCTGATACTCGGTGGCAATATTGTTGTATTTAGCCGCCATATCCATCAAGGTGTCCTTGTCCAATTGCCCTGCATGAAGCTGGTCCAGGTATTTTTGCTCGACATTGATGTTGCCGCTCACGAATTCAAAATCAACACCCAGATAAAGCGCAAGAGGTGAATTGGGGGCCTTTGTCTCTTGCCAATGCAAGCAGTTTTTTTTGCTAAACAAACCCATTAATTCCGGGGTAATGATTCGGACGTGCGTTGGATCATTGATAAAGTTGTCGTGCCGTGGGTGTGGAACATTAATCTCTATCCGGGCGCCGTTCTCACAGATACGGTAGATTTCTTTGATAATCGCAAAAAAGACATTCACGTCTTTGCCAAGATGCTCCAATGTATGGTTTAAAACAACCACGCCGACCGAATTATCCAAAAACTCCCAGGGCGTTTGCTCCAGGTCCATGACCAACTCGGGCTGCCCATAGTCGTATTTATCAACGTTGACAAAGCCATCCCGCTTATTGAGGCCGGAGCCGAGATTCAGTTTTAGAGATTGACTCACGATAATGGTCTTGCAAAAGGTTGGTAAGGATTACTGGAAATTTTTAGAACTTGAAACTTGGCCCTTAGTAATCGAATTAAACTCCCCGTGCCCGGACCGATGTCTAACTGTGTTGCCGGGAAACTATTGTGTTTGGCGTCAACCATTTGTACGGCAGAAAGCAAAATCTTGTCCGTACTGAGTTTGGCGATTTTCTTGCGACTTGATTCATCTTTGTTGGATATCATATTTGGCATGATTTAGTAAATAGCTTCGATTATCGTACACTTATGTTTCATTACAGCCCACGCCCGTTGTCAAATATCTGTCGCGATGGTAACCGCCGCGATGTGTTGCGGCTGACCGAAAACTGACCCATCGGGGTGCAGACAATAACTCGGACTACTTGTCGCCAAAGTAGGGCACGAAGTAGCGTTCGATACAGCTCACATACGAGTGGTAGGCAGTCTTGCCAGAACCCGCGTCAATTTGCTGTCGCAGTTCTGCCAGCACTTGGTGGGCAATCTGTGCAAAAGTGTGTGCTTGGTGTGCTAAGCCCAGCCGTTGCCTGTATCTGGCTTCGTCATACAAGTCGCAGGCGGCGGTGGACTTCAACTGTTTTGGTTCGCTGGCGGTGTGCCATTTACAGCGTCCCGCAGCCTGTGCCAAGTGGGGGTAGCGTGGAGACTGCGTGTTTTATGCAGTGCCACAAAGCAGAAAACCGTAGCCACATCACTGTTGCTACGGTTCGAAATGGTGGCCTGGGGCGGAATCGAACCACCGACACAAGGATTTTCAACTCTGATTGACCGCTTCGAACTTGTTGTTTTTCAACAGCCGAACACAGGTCAAAAAGTTGGTGTGTTGCTATTTGTGTAGTGCGTAACGCCCTAAACCGAAAGGCATTGTACCTGAGTATTTTTGCTATGCCTGTCGAGCGTGTGGCCGTCATTTTGTTAACTGCTAGGTTTTCTGCCGCATAGCCTGTATTGACAAGCGGTTCGTGTGCCTTTTCACTGCCATTACAGCGTGTGCCAGCGTAGTCAGCGTGCCGCTTGGCTCGCACGCTGGCGCTGCTTGCTGAGTTGTTGTGCGCTGCGCTGTTGACGCTGCCTTTCGCGTTCTTGCTGTAGGCGCAACTTGTCTTGTTCCACATTGCGTTTAAGTCCTGCTACCTGTGCCTGTTGTGGCGTGAGTGGGGGCTTGGTTTTGATGGTGTTGGTGATTTTTGCGTCGCATCATTTGCGCCATCACCAACTGTCGTGTCAAACGACACTACTTGCCAAACCCAGCCTTTAACTTGTTGGCAGCAGCATCAATCGCTGCGTCAAGTTCACCGTCCTGCACAGCCGTTTTAATCAGTTCCATGGTGGGCAAAAGCTCCTTGGGATTGGCAACCTCGATGGCGAACTTTCCGCGCCCCAATTCCAACAGACGTGCCCCGTAGCGAACACCCAGCGCCAGTTTGCCGTTTTCGCACACGAACCACCACGGCTTCACACGTTTGCTGGTGACAATCTGTTTGTTTGCGCCCGTGTCCGCGTCCTTGACCGTACGCAGTTTGGTGGCGCTGAACACCTCGCCTGCTTGCTGAGCCTTGGCCAAAGCCATTTGCTCCGCCAAACGCAGCAGCAGTTTGTTGCGCCG
The DNA here is from genome assembly GCA_945901215.1 of Comamonas sp. lk. GTDB lineage: Bacteria > Pseudomonadota > Gammaproteobacteria > Burkholderiales > Burkholderiaceae_C > Allorhodoferax. Next base: position 2,115 of record CAMDKE010000078.1, on the reverse strand, counting down.
TACTTGCACAGCAGGGAGATTCACGCTCTTTTGCGCGGCGGTGAGTTTGAGGTTTGACAGTGTTGCCATGTGCTTTTCCTTTCTGATGTTGATAAAGCACAGACAAGTATGTGGTCGACCACCGTTTCTGGTCGACCTCTTGTTAGCGAAAACCAAGGCCATTGCAAGGTGACGTGTTAAACGACACCTCAGTTTTGCCAAAACCCCAACAAAAACCGCTGATTTATTACGCCTTTCTTTGCACAGGGATAAATATTTGCGAGTTGCGATGAGTTGCTATGAGTCTCTAGGAAACAAAACGTTGCATGTAGCAAGTTGCGAAATTGGGTACAAATGAGTAGCCCTGATTGGCAACAAGTGTCAAGTGACAAGCGACCTGGGACGTGTGACGTCTTTTGGCCTCTGCGACTTGGTGCAACAACTGCAACCAAGCAACCGCGCGACTCACACAGCAACATTCAAGGAGAAACACATGCTGACCCAAAACGACACCACCGCCCTAGCCGTTCGCCTGTTCGAGAACAAAACCTACGGAACCACCTACGGTAAAGGCCTATACCGACGGGCCCTGTACAACGGCACCATCGACATCAAGACCCCAGTCGTGAAATACATCATCGACCTGTTCCCTTATCAGGAGTGGGCACACCAGGCCCGAACTGATGCCCAAATGGTCACGCTGGAGTCCATTACGCAAGACTCAAATGTGTTGTTCAGTTGGATTCAACGGTACGACCCATTGACCAAGAAAAAGACCTTGGTCAATGGAGTTTGCATATTTGGGCTTGCCGATAAAACTCTGCAGGTGGTCATAGAAGACGAGGCAATGGCCGTTGCGGATGGGTGGGCATTGGATGTGCGCAGTTGCCGTGTCGCCCGAGGCAGCAATCGATCCCCGCAACTATTGGCCACCAACACCGATCTGGAGCAGTGGGCATGAGCAGGTTTGGCATATATACAAAAACAACCATAAAGGAGAACAGCCATGCGCATAGCCGAAATCGTTAATGCAGAAAGTATCCTGGGGCTTTGGAAAGTCATCAGCGACACCACCTGGGCAACCATTGACCAGCAGGTTCAGGCGCAAGCCAATGACAAACGAGAACGTGCAGCCAAAGCCAAGAGCCGCAAAAGCAGCAGTGCCAAGAAGTCTGGTTCTCACAGTTCACCCAAGGCCAAGCCGCCAACGCCCATGCCTACGCCAGTTCCCGCGCCAGTGCCCAAGTCGAACACTGTGAACAAGGCTCAGCCCAAAACCACGGACGCGATGCAGCAGGCGCCAACTGCTGCTGGCTATCCTGCGCCGCTGCCCCAGCCAGTGCCCCGCCCAGGGTCGCGGGGAGGTGCGAGTTTGCCGCCCAGCGCAGTGGCTGTGCCTGGGCAGTCAGCTGACGCAGATGAACAAGAGCCGAAGCTCAAAGCCATTGCAGGGGGCATGACCAAACGCTAGTTCAGCTCAGCCCAGTGCTAAAACCGCCTTACAAGCGGGCAAAGCCCTGGGTCTGCTGCTTGGGTAGCGAGGCTGGTGCTGCTGCGCTTGCAGCGTTGATACGCAGTCTGTGTTCAAAAGCCCACAGCAGGAGATAAATGCCTGACCAAAGAGAACATGCAGTCTGTTATCGAAATGACGCAAGCGCTTGATTTCGAACAGATCAGCAATACACCGCCAAATTGGCGGGTTTCACTTGTCCAAATACGAACAATGAAAGCACACTTTACGCACACAAATTTATTGGAGAACACGAAATGACAGCAGCCAAATCACTCACGCCAGCAGAACTTGACACTGCACTCGCGCACATAGCAACACGCGACCACGCCGTGCGTAATCGCGCTATGTTTCTGGCAACGGTCATGGCTGGATTGCGGGTCAGCGAAGTGGCTGCACTGACCATTGCTGATGTACGCAATGCGGATGGCACAGTGCGCAGTGAGATATATCTAGCCAGCCATCGCGTCAAACACGGACACGCCAGAACCGTTTACATCAGCACACGCTTACAGGCTGAACTTGCCACTTACATCGCATCGCGTACTTGGCACACGAACACGCAGCCGTTTTTCTATTCCGCACGGGGGCCGCGTTGTGGGTTCAGTGCCAACACGCTGGCGCAG
>CAMDKE010000077.1 GCA_945901215.1 Comamonas sp. lk | reverse complement strand
CCTCGTCGCCCACCACACCCACAAAGCGCTCGCCTTCGCACAAAAGCACCGGCCTGCCGGTGGCGTGGCGGATGCGAATGATGTGTTCGAGCAGCAGATCGGGTGCCACCATGGCCACGCTGCGACCGTCCGAGCCGGCTTGCATGATGTCGAGTTCTGGATGGTAGGCAAGTAGCCTGCCCGGTCGGCCTTCGATCTCAATGCCTGTTGGACGGTGCGCCACGTCCAGCCTCAGCCAATGGTGACCCGTCCAGTCCAACTGCAGGCGGTCGCCATCGCGTGACAGAGCGCTCAGTGGAGCCATCAGTGAGCGCGCACGCAGTACTTTAATGGGGTTCATGTGCGCGACAAAGTCGCGCACATAGGCACTGGCGGGATGCAAAACGACCTGTTCGGGTTCGCCGGACTGCACGATGCGGCCACCTTCCATGATGGTGATGTGGTCACCTAGCTTGATCGCTTCATCCAAGTCGTGGCTGACGAACACAATGGTCTTCTTGAGCTGCTTTTGGAGTTGCAACAGCTCTTGTTGCAGGTGTTCGCGGATCAGAGGGTCCAGCGCCGAAAAGGGCTCGTCCATCAGCAAAATGTCAGCGTCGGTGGCAAAGGCGCGCGCCAAGCCGACACGCTGTTGCATGCCCCCGGAGAGTTCGTGGGCGTATTTTTTGCCCCATTGCTCCAGGCCCACCAGTTCGAGCTTCTCAGCCACGATGGCCTCGCGCCGCGCCCGCGCCATGCCGCTCAATTCCAGACCCAGGCCTACGTTTTCGGACACGGTGCGCCAAGGCAAGAGGGCAAACTGCTGGAAAACCATGGCCACCCGGGTGGTCCGCAGGCGGCGCAGGGTGGCTGCGTCACAGCGGGTCAGGTCTACGTAGTCACCGTGGCCGCTGTGGGTGTCGCGTACCAGCACCGCACCCCGGTTGGCCTTGTTCAGGCCATTGAGGCAGCGCAGCAGGGTGGATTTGCCTGAGCCGGAAAGGCCCATGAGGACCGAAATCTCCCCTGCTGCAATTTGCAGGCTGCAGTCGGCAGCGCCCAGCACGGCGCCCGTAGCATCCAGGATTTCCTGGCGCGTTTTACCCGCATCCAGCAAAGCCAGAGCCTGCACGCTATGCTTGCCAAACACCACGTCGACGTGGCGAAACTCTGCCATCGGCAGCGCCTGGCCTACGGCACTATCCATGGGCCTTGGCTTTGCACAACCGGTCGAGCACGATGGCCACAATCACAATGGCCAGACCGGCCTCGAAGCCGTCGGCAATGTTGACGGAGTTGAGCGCCCGAACCACCGGTTTACCCAGGCCGTCGGCGCCCACCAGTGCGGCAATAACGACCATGGACAGGCTGAGCATGATGCACTGGGTCACCCCGGCCATGATCGTAGGCAGTGCGGATGGAATTTCTACTTTCCAAAGCAGCTGCCAGTGGCTCGCGCCAAAGGCCTGACCAGCCTCTATCAGCGGACGCGGCACCGAGGTAATGCCCAGCGTAGTCAGTCGTATGGGCGCAGGTAACGCGAAAATAACGGTGGAAATCAGCCCGGGTACCACGCCCAGGCCAAACAAAATTAGGGTGGGTATAAGGTAAACAAAGGTCGGTACGGTTTGCATCAGGTCCAGCAGCGGGCGCAGGCCGGCTTCCAGCCAGGGCCGACGGGCTGCAGCAATGCCAATGGGTACCCCAATGAGCACACAGGCGACCGTGGCAAACAACACCAGGGAGAGCGTCTCCATGGTTTCGGTCCAGTAGCCCAGGTTGACGATCAGGAGCAGGGCCAAAGCAACAAATGCGGCCAGGCGCAAGGAGCGCTGCAAGCCCCAGGCTACGGCGGTGAAAACGCCAATCAAAACCAAGGGCTGCACCCACAAGAGCGCCGCGGTGAAGCCCAGAACCAGCGCGCTCAAGCCCTCGGAGACGGCGTCAAATAGCCAGGGAGCTCCTTGGGTGAGCCGCTCCACCCCCGCAGCGATCGAGTCGCCCAGCGGGAGCTTGTTGTCGCTTAGCCACGCAAGTGCGGCGTCCAGCTGAGCGGCCATGCGCTTACTTGGCGATCATCGCTGGGGTAACGTCCTTGCCGTCAAAGGTTTTCACCCCAGCGAGCCAGTTGCCCCAGGTGGATGCATTGGCCTTAAGCCATGCTTGTGCTGCGGCCTCAGGCTTCATTTTTTTGTCCAAAATGGCGCCCATGATCTCGTTTTCCGCTTCCAGGCTGAATTTGGTGTTCTTCAGCAGCTTGCCCACATTGGCGCACTCGGTGGCATAGCCCTTGCGGGTGTTGGTGTAAACCGTAGCACCGCCGAAGTTGGGGCCGAAGAAGTCGTCACCACCAGCGAGGTAGGTCATCTTAATTTTGGAGTTCATCGGATGAGGTGCCCAACCCAAGAACACAATCCACTCTTTCTTGGGAACGGCTCGCACCACCTGGGACACCATGCCCGCTTCGCTGGACTCGACGATTTTGAAGCCGCCCAGGCCAAACGCGTTTTTCTTGATCATGTCCAGAATCAAGCGGTTGCCGTCATTGCCCGGCTCGATGCCATAAATCTTTTTGCTGAACTTGTCGGCATTTTTGGCCAGGTCCGCAAAGGTCTTCACGCCGGCCTCTGCCACATAGTCAGGCACGGCCAATGTGTACTTGGCACCTTCGAGGTTGGCCCCCAGGGTTTCGACCGACCCGTCGGCGGTATAGGGTTTGATGTCACCTTCCATGGACGGCATCCAGTTACCCAGAAAAACGTCAATTTTTTTGGCCTTGAGGCTGCTGTACGTTACGGGCACCGAAAGCACCTGGGCTGAGGGCTTGTAGCCAATGCCTTTGAGGATTTCAGACATGACCGCCGTGGTGGCAGTGATGTCGGTCCACCCGACATCGGCAAAGCGCACGGCCTGGCAGGATGGGGGCTCAGCGGCGTTGGCTTGGCCCAGCAGGGACAGGCCAGCGGCCAGCACAGTGGCGACCAAGCCGAGGGGACGGTGAAAAAAGGTGTCAGGTTGCATGCATTTCTCCATGGTGGCGATGAGGGCAGGGGCGCTCTGGCGGACCCGCTTGAAAAAGGATGCAGGCACAACCAAAGGCGATTCATGGTACACGACCCCGGCGCGGGCCTATGCCAAATCCGCAAGTTTTCTAGGCCGCAACGCTGCTGCGGACCTTGATGCGTATGGCGCTCACGTCCCAGCCCTTGGTCCTCAGGTGGGACTCCAACTTGGGCAACAGTTGGCGTAGCTTGGATGCAACTGCCGTGTTGTCCACCACCAGGCACCAGACGCCGTCTTCGATCGGGCCGGCCCTGATGCCGGCGCGCAGAGAGACAGGGATTAAGGGTTCAATGCAGGTGCGTCGGGCTTGCGATTGGGCCGACAAGTCAGCCAGACGCGCTAAAGTAGGGGACTTAAGGCCAGCTTGCAGTACCGACAGGGAAGCAGACAGGCGGCTCATCTATACCAAGCAAGGGCGGTGCACATGCAACTCATTATCACGGATCCCCGGCTCACCAAGAGCTACGTACTGCAAATGAGTGGCGCAACTTTGGCCCTGGGTTTGGCTGGTTTTTTTCTTGCCGTGACGCTGGTCTCTGCCGGGATTTACCATTGGATTTTGCTCAAGGGCGCGCGTGACGGCTGGCCTGTGATCAGCTCGGTGATGCGTCTGGTGGTCAAAGATGAATTTGACCAAAGAGACCGTTTTTTGCGGGAAAACATCGAGGTCATGGCCAAGCGCATGGGCGAGATGCAAGCCAAGCTCTTGCAAATGGAGTCCTTGGCCGAACGGGTATCGGGCTTGGCTGGTTTGGATCCTGCAGCCGTCAAAGGTCCGGCGGGCCAAGGCGGCGCCTTGGTACTGGGGCGCGACCTGACCATGCAGGAGCTGCAAGCGACTTTGGAGCAAATCGAGCAGACAACGGGTCGGCGCAACGACATCATGACCGTGATCGAATCGCGCCTTTTTGAGCAAAAGATCAAGAAAATGATGATTCCGACCCAGTCACCGGTGCCCGCGGTGGGCGTGGGCTCAGGCTTTGGCTGGCGCATAGACCCATTTAGCGGCATGTCCGCCCTGCACGATGGACTTGATTTTCCGGCCCCTGTTGGGACGCCGATTTTTTCCGCTGCGGGTGGCGTGGTTGTGGGGCAAGAGGCGCACCCCCAGTACGGCAACCTGGTTGAAGTCGACCATGGCAATGATTTGCTGACCCGCTATGCCCATTTGTCACGCAGCCTGGTCAAAAAGGGCGACATCATCAAGCGCGGACAAAAAATTGCTGAAGTCGGCAACACGGGCCGCTCCACCGGGCCGCACCTGCATTTTGAGGTGCTGGTGCGCGGCGTGCCCCAAGACCCCCAGAAATTTTTGCGCATGGGAACAGCTACCGCCCTCACCAAGCCGCAACGTTAAAATCGCGGCTTCCTGTGGCGGGCTACGCGGTTGTATGTAGAGCGACGCAGGCCTTTCACACCACTTCCCTGAATACCGACTACCAAAAGGACTGCGCGGGTCTGCTTCCCATAAGGCTTGCAGCACCGTATCGTACCCATGCCACTATCATTTTTGACCCGGTTTTTTGGAAGCCGAAACGACCGTTTGCTCAAGCAATACCGTGCCAGTGTGGTGCGCATCAATTCCCTGGAGCCGACGTACGAACAATTGAGTGATGAAGCGCTGCGCGCCAAGACGGACGAATTCAAGGCGCGGGTGGAAGCAGGCGAGAGCTTGGATGCACTGCTGCCCGAGGCCTTTGCCGTTGTGCGCGAAGGCTGCAAGCGGGTGATGAAGATGCGCCACTTTGATGTGCAGTTGCTGGGGGGCATGTCGCTGCACCACGGAAAAATCTCGGAAATGGGAACCGGCGAGGGGAAAACCCTGACCGCGACCTTGCCGGTTTACCTCAATGCCCTTACCGGCAAGGGCGTGCACGTCGTCACCGTCAATGACTACCTAGCCAGCCGCGATGCGCGCTGGATGGGTCAGCTGTACGAGTTCCTGGGGCTTTCGGTGGGCATCAACACGCCCCATGTACCCCGCGAAGAAAAGCAGGCAGCGTACCAGGCCGACATAACCTACGGGACCAATAACGAATACGGTTTTGACTACCTGCGCGACAACATGGTCTACGAGATTAAGGACCGGGTGCAGCGCGGACTGAACTTTGCCATCGTCGACGAGGTCGACTCCATTTTGATTGACGAGGCGCGCACGCCGCTCATCATCAGCGGCCAGGCTGAGGACCATACTGCGGTCTATATCGCCATCAACACCGTGGTACCCGCGCTCAAGCGCCAAGAAGGCGAGCTGGATTTGCGCACCGGCGAGGGCGTCATCACTGCGGGTGATTTCACCGTGGATGAAAAGTCCCAGCAGATCGTGCTGACCGAAGATGGCCATGAAAGCGCCGAACAGTTGCTCGCCGGCTTGGGGTTGATTCCGGCGGGCTCGTCGCTGTACGACCCGGCCAATATCACGCTGATGCACCACCTGTATGCCGCGCTGCGGGCCAACCACCTGTTCCACCGCGACCAGCACTATGTGGTGCAAGAGGGTGAAATCGTTATCGTGGACGAATTCACCGGCCGCCTAATGACCGGGCGGCGCTGGAGCGATGGCCTGCACCAGGCGGTCGAGGCCAAAGAAGGCGTGGCCATCCAGGCAGAAAACCAGACGATGGCGTCCATCACGTTCCAAAACTACTTCCGGCTGTACAACAAGCTCGCGGGAATGACCGGAACGGCCGACACCGAAGCCTACGAGTTTCAAGAGATTTATGGTCTGGAGACCGTGGTCATTCCGCCCAACCGCATCAGCCGGCGCGAAGACCAGCTCGACCGTGTGTACAAAACTACGAGCGAAAAATATGTGGCGGCCATTGCGGATATCCGTGAGTGTTATGAACGTGGTCAGCCGGTGCTCGTAGGCACCACGTCCATCGAAAACTCAGAAATCATCGCTGAGTTGTTGACGAAAGAAGGCTTGCCGCACCAAGTGCTCAACGCCAAGCAGCACGCCCGCGAGGCTGATATCGTGGCCCAGGCTGGACGCGCCAAGATGATCACCATTGCCACCAATATGGCCGGGCGCGGGACGGACATCGTACTAGGTGGCAACATTGAAAAAGCCGTGGGGGAGGTGCTGAGCGACGAGGCTCTGGACGACACCACCAAGAGCACCAGAGTGGCGGCGATTAAGGCCCAATGGAAGGTCGACCACGATGCCATCACCGCGCTGGGTGGCTTGCGCATCATTGCCACTGAGCGCCATGAATCGCGCCGCATTGACAACCAGCTGCGCGGCCGCTCGGGCCGCCAGGGAGACCCGGGCTCATCGCGCTTTTACTTAAGCCTGGACGATTCGCTGATGCGCATTTTTGCCGGTGACCGGGTCAAGTCCATCATGGACCGGCTGAAAATGCCCGAAGGCGAGGCCATTGAGGCCGGCATCGTCACCCGCAGCATCGAGAGCGCCCAGCGCAAGGTTGAGGCGCGCAACTTTGACATGCGCAAGCAGTTGCTGGAGTACGACGACGTGTCCAACGACCAGCGCAAGGTGATTTATCAGCAGCGCAACGCGATTTTGGACGCACAAGACCTCAGCGCCCAGGTGAAGTCCCTTCGTGAAGGTAGTTTTGAGGATCTGGTGCACCAGTTTGTCCCGCCGGAGTCGATGGAGGAGCAGTGGGACATCGCGTCGCTCCAGCAGGCGCTGACCGCCGAGTGGCGTCTGGAGATCGATTTGGTGGCCCAGATTGCCGCTGCATCGTCCATTACGGGTGAGGATGTGCTCGCCGCTGTGGTGGCCGCAGCCCATGCTGCGTTTGAGGAAAAACTGACTCTAGTGGGCGCGGAAAGCTTCACCCACTTTGAGCGCATGGTGCTTTTGCAGACAATTGACAGCCAGTGGCGCGACCATTTGAGCTCCTTGGATTACCTGCGCCAAGGCATCCATTTACGTGGTTACGCCCAAAAGCAGCCCAAGCAAGAGTACAAGCGTGAAGCCTTCGAGTTGTTTGGCCAAATGCTCGATTCGGTCAAGAACGAGGTCACCAAGACGCTCATGACGGTTCGCATCCAGTCCGCAGAACAGATTGATGAAGCCGCCTTGGCCCTGGAGTCGCGCGCCGAAAATATCAGCAACATCACCTACACCGCACCCACGGAAACGGGCGAAGCGCAGGTTACGCAGGCGGCGCCTGCTCCGAGCGCCGCCGCGAGGCCAGACCTGCCTCGGGTGGGCCGTAACGAGCCCTGCCCCTGCGGCAGCGCTAAGAAATACAAGCACTGCCACGGCAAACTCGCATAAGGACACGCCATGCCCGTCAATCTGCCACCGCCGGACCCGGCGACCCTTTACCCCATCGCCGGTGTGCGCGTGGGCGTGACGCAAGCCGGTGTGCGCAAGCAAGGCCGTAAGGATGTGTCAGTTTTCTTGCTCGATGCCGGCGCCAGCGTGGCAGGGGTGTTCACCACCAACCGTTTCTGCGCCGCGCCGGTCCAGGTGTGCCAGCAGCACCTGGCCGCTGGCAAGGGCGTACGTGCGTTGCTGGTCAACACCGGCAACGCCAATGCCGGCACCGGTGCCGACGGTTTGGCACGCGCGCACAGCAGCTGCGCCGCCCTGGCCCAGCGTCTGGGAATAGATGCGACCCAAGTCTTGCCTTTTTCCACCGGCGTCATCATGGAGCCGCTGCCCGTTGACCGCATCATTGCGGGCTTGGATGCGGCCATTGCGGATGCCCATACTGAGAACTGGATGCAGGCTGCCCTTGCCATCATGACCACCGACACGGTACCCAAGGCCTATGGCGCGCAGGCGCTTGTAGGTGGCAAGACGGTTAGCGTGACCGGTATCAGCAAGGGGGCGGGCATGATCCGTCCCAATATGGCGACCATGCTGGGTTTTTTGGCAACCGACGCCTGCGTGGCCCAAAGCCTGATGCAGCCGCTGGCGCTGGCGCTGGCCCAGGAGTCCTTTAACTGCGTCACGATTGATGGCGACACCTCGACCAACGACTCTTTGGTGCTAGTGGCGTCCAACCAAGGGAGCAACCCCCCCATTGATTCGCTGGACAGCGCCGACGGCCGAGCCTTGTTTGCAGCATTGCTTGGTGTTGCCCGGCAATTGGCGCACGCCATCGTGCGCGACGGCGAGGGCGCCACCAAGTTCATCACCGTCGAGGTCAGCGGGGGCCGTACGCGCGATGAATGCAGCCTGGTGGCCTATGCGATTGCGCATTCCCCGCTGGTTAAAACGGCTTTTTTTGCCAGTGACCCCAATCTGGGACGCATTCTGGCCGCCGTCGGGTACGCCGGTATTGCCGATTTAGACCAGAGCGGCATCGAGCTCTACCTGGATGACGTACACGTCGCCACGCGCGGCGGGCGCAACCCGGACTACGCAGAGTCCGACGGCCAGCGCGTGATGCTACAAAGCGAGATTAAAGTGCGGGTCGAACTCGGTCGCGGGCAGGCCGGCCACACGGTGTGGACTTGCGACCTCAGCCACGACTACGTCACCATCAACGCCGATTACCGGTCTTAAGGAGAGCACGCGTGAACGACCACCGGTTGGCCGCTTTTTTGGCCCGCGCAGAGCGCTTCATGGACCGCGTCGAGTCCGCCCTGCGCTTGGATATTGAGCAGCCCGATTGGGACCAAGCGATTGCTTTTCGCTACCGAAAAAGGGTCTCCGGCCAAGGGTATATCGTCCCGGTGCGCCAGGTGGGTGCCATGCGGCTCGAAGACCTGCAGGAAGTTGACGTTCAAAAAGAAAAAATCCGCCGCAACACCGCGCAATTCGTCGCCGGCCTGACAGCCAACAACGTGCTGCTGACCGGTGCGCGCGGCACGGGCAAGTCCTCGCTGGTGCGGGCATGCCTCAATACCTATTGCAATCAGGGTTTGCGCCTGATTGAGGTCGACAAAGAGCATTTGGTGGACTTGCCCGACATCGTTGAAATCGTCGCCACGCGGTCCGAAAAGTTTCTGATTTTTTGCGATGACCTGAGCTTTGACCAAGGCGAAGCGGGGTACAAAGCATTGAAATCGGTGCTCGACGGATCCGTGTCCGAAACCTCGGCCAACGTGCTGATTTACGCCACCAGCAACCGGCGCCACCTCTTGCCCGAGTACATGGCAGAAAATCTGAGCTACACCCACACCGACAGTGGCGAGGTGCATCCGGGCGAGGGGGTAGAAGAGAAAATTTCCCTTTCAGAACGTTTTGGTCTGTGGGTGAGTTTCTACCCATTCACCCAGGACGAGTACTTGCACATTGCTGCCCAGTGGCTCAGCGCCTTGGGGGTATCGCCCGAGCGGGTGCTGCAAGCACGGCCGCAGGCGCTGATTTGGGCACTGGAGCGCGGTTCGCGCACGGGTCGCGTGGCCTGGCAGTTTGCAAAAGACTACGCTGGGCGCCAGCCCTCAGTCCCCGGAACGGGCGCCGCTTCTGCCGGGCCATGAGTTCGCAGGCCGTGCGCCCACCTTTGCTTGCCAATCCGGAGATTGCGCGCGAGCCAAGTGCGCTTCGGGCGGTTGTGGAGGTGGCCGTCGGTGTGCTGCTGCGCCAGGGCCAAGGTTTTTTGATGACATCGCGGCCTGCGGGCAGGCCGTACGCCGGCTACTGGGAGTTTCCCGGCGGCAAGGTGGAGCCGGGTGAGTCCGTGGCGCAGGCACTGGCGCGGGAGTTGCATGAAGAGCTGGGCATCACCGTGTCTGTGGCAACGCCTTGGAAGGTTGAAATGGTGGATTACCCCCACGCCTTGGTGCGCCTGCATTTTTACAAGGTCACCGCCTGGACGGGCGAGCTGCAAATGAAAGAACAACAAAGCGCGCAATGGCAGTTTTTGCCCGTGACCGTCAGCCCCGTGTTGCCCGGCACGCTGCCCGTGCTGGATTGGCTCAAAGCCGAGCAGCCATCACCCAAGCACTGAGTTACGAGGGGCCTCTGTCCGGACTTACTGGAGGGTCGTATCGGCTGGGGCGGTGGGCTCGGGCGTACTACCATCGGGCAGCCGAAACGACTCGCTTGCCCAGGCGCCCAAATCCAAAGACTTGCAGCGCGAACTGCAAAAGGGGCGAAACGGGTTGCTGGGTGCGTAGACGCTGTCGCCCC
>CAMDKE010000076.1 GCA_945901215.1 Comamonas sp. lk | reverse complement strand
GACACCAGCACCACGGCGCTGATGAGCATGGTCACGCACAGCGCGGCAATCCAGTCCAGGCGGCGCTCGGGCTGCTGCGACACCAATAGCAAGACCGTGGCCAGCGCCGACGGCCCGGCAATGGCTGGCACGGCCAGGGGCACGATCAGTGGCTCTTCAAAAATCTCTGGCTCCAGGGTGGCCGGGGGCGGAAACACCATGCGCAGCGCGATCAAAAACAAAATCACGCCGCCGCCGATTTGCAGCGAGAGTTCGCTCAGGTTCATCACCTTTAAGAAGCCTTCGCCCACAAACATAAAGGTCAGCAGCAAAACGAAGGCAATCAATATCTCACGCAGAATTACCCGCGCGCGCCGCTCGGGCGCCACGTGTTTGAGCGCGTTGGCAAAGATCGGGATATTGCCCACCGGATCGGTAATCAAGATCAGCAAAATGGTGGCCGAGGCAAAGGTGTAATTCATCATGGCGCGTACACCGTATCCAAACTGGCGAAGCCTTTGACCTCGATCGGGTTGCCCGATGGATCGAGAAAGAACATGGTCCATTGTTCGCCACTCTGGCCGGCAAAGCGGATTTGCGGCTCCATCACAAACTCCACCTTGGCGGCCTGCAAGCGCTGCGCCAGAGTCTGCCAGTCGGGCAGCGCCAGCACCAGGCCAAAGTGCGGCATGGGCACCAGCACGTCACCCACCTGGCCGGTGCGGGTGGTGGCAAAAGGTGCGCCCAGGTGCAGCGAGAGCTGGTGGCCAAAAAAGTCAAAGTCCACCCAAGTGGCGGTGCTGCGCCCCTCGGTGCAGCCCAGAACGCCGCCATAAAACGCGCGGGCCGCCTGTAAGTCATGGACGTGGATGGCAAGGTGGAACAGGCTTCGCATGGGCGCAGGATAGCAGCCCCCTGCTGCCATAATCGGCCTCCATGTCGCCTTTGCACATCCTTCGCACTACCCCATCGCTGGCGCGCGCCGTGCTGCTGTGGTGGTGCCTGGCGCTGGGCTTGGCAGCCGCCGCGCCGCTGGCGCAAGCCCAGGGCAGCCGCATGGTGTGTTCGGCCGCGGGCATGGTCATGCTGGTGGACGCAGACACGGGCGCACCGGCCAGCCAGGGCACGCACAGCCTGGACTGCGCGCTGTGCCTCTTTACAGGCGCGCCGCCGCCCGCCGCCCAAGCCCCGCTTCTTTCTTCAACACATCCCCACGCGCTGGCCGCCCCCGCAGGCCCCAGCACACTGGCCTGGCGCAGCGCAGCGCCGCCACCGGGGCGCGGGCCACCTCTGCTGGCCTGAAGGCGCGGCTGACCTCGTCCGTCAGCCACGCGCGGTGGAGGGTGCCGACACGGCCTGGGTGTGGTTAGCGCCCGCCCACTCACCCCAATTCTCGCGCCCTAGGTGCTGCCACGCAGCCTTGGGGTAAACCGAATGCCACGGCTGCGCGCGCGCCGCCTGTTTGTTGAATACCTTTATGAAATCTTCCTTTGCCTCTATCGCCGCCGCCTGCGCCTTGTGCCTGGGCAACTCCAGCTTCGCCCACGTGGTACTGCAAGACAGCGCCGCCGCCGCAAGCAGCAGCTACCGCGCCGCTTTTCGTGTGGGGCACGGCTGTGGCGACGAAGCCACCCGCGCCATGCGCATCACCATCCCGGCCGGCTTTAACGGCGCCCAGCCCATGCCCAAAGCGGGCTGGACAGTGAGCACCAAAATCGGCCCATTGCCGGTGCCCTTTGATAGCCATGGCAAGAAATACACCGAGGGCGTGCTGGAAATAAGCTGGACCGCCAACGGCCCCGAAAACGCCTTGCCCGCCGCCTATTACGACGAGTTTGTGCTGCGTGGCACCACGCCCGCCAAACCTGGGCCGCTGTGGTTCAAGGTGCTGCAAAGCTGCGCCAAGGGTGCCAACGACTGGGCCGAAGTGCCAGCCAGCGGCACGTCCACCAAGGGCCTGAAGTCGCCTGCGGCCTTGCTTGAGGTGCTAGACGTGCAAGCCTCGGGCGCCCACGCGCACTAAATCCGGTTCTTTCTCTTTCGTTCTTTTGATTTAACCCCCTGTACTGGAGCATTTATGACAAACAAACTTTCCGCAAGCCTGGCGCTGGCCGCCACCCTGTTTTGCGGCCACGTGCTGGCCCAAAACGTTGAAATCAAGGACGCCTGGGCGCGCGCCACCGTGCAAAGCCAAAAGGCCACCGGCGCGTTCATGACGCTCACGGCCAAAACCGACACCACGCTCGTGGGCGTGGCCAGCAGCGTGGCCGGCGTGGCCGAAATCCATGAAATGAAAATGGAAGGCGACGTGATGAAAATGCGCGCCCTGCCCAAGGGCCTGGAGTTGCCCGCTGGCAAGGCCGTAGCGCTCAAGCCCGGCAGCTTTCACCTGATGCTGATGGACCTGAAAGTGCCTTTGCAAAAAGACACCACGGTGCCGGTGACGCTGCGCTTTAAAGACGCCAAGGGCGTGGAAAGTACGCTCGACCTGAAGGTGCCGGTGAGCACCAGCGCCCCTGGCGGCGCAGCGGGCGCCCAGGCGCACGGCATGCACCACGCGCCGGCCAAGCCTTAAGCGCCGGGCACCGGCGGCTTTGGCCGCCCAGGGTGCCGCAATACGTTAGCCCGCGCCCAGCGCAGCCCCTGGAACATGCCGCAATTCGGTATGTACCAGGGCTTTTTTTTGTGGCCACGTATTTTTGGCGCAGCGGTGGCGAGGTTTTTGTGCCGTTTTTATGCGGCTCTTTTCTTAAGGCTTTTTCGCCGCTCTTGTGCGCTGCCCGGTGGTCTTTTTCGCGTGGCTGTGCTTGAATTTCCGAGGCGTGGCGTGCTGCCTGCGAACGGGCGGCCTCCGCGTCCTGGCGCGCAAGGTGTGCGCCACTTTGGCACTCAGTTTTTCAAGGATATTTCATGGCACTTGCATCTCGAATTTTTCGCTCGGCTTTGGTGGCGGTGTGCATCACGGGCGGCGCTGCGGTACTGGCCCAGACCCCGGCGCTGGTGCAAGCACCACCCAAGAACGTGCTCAGCCTAAGCGCCGAGGCCAGCCAAGAGGTGGCGCAAGACCTGCTGTCTATCACCCTGTCCACCACCAAAGAAGGCGCGGATGCGAGCGGCGTGCAAAGCCAGTTGCGCCAGGCGCTCGACGCCGCGCTGGCCCAGGCGCGCAAGGCGGCGCAGCCCAAGCTGCTGGAGGTGCGCACCGGCGCTTTTTCGGTGGGGCCGCGCTACGCCGCCAAGCCCGGGAGCAGTGGCAACACCATTACCGGCTGGCAGGGCCGTGCCGAGCTGGTGATTGAAGGCAGCGACACCGCCGCCATCAGCCAGCTGGTCGGGCGGCTGACAAGTCTGACGGTGGCGCGGGTGGGCTTTGGCCTGTCGCGTGAGGCGCGCGAACGGGCAGAGGCCGAGGTGGCGGCGCAGGCCATTGCCCGCTTCAAGGGCCGGGCCGAATCGTATGCGCGGCAGTTTGGCTTTGGGGGCTACAGCCTGCGCGAAGTGGCTGTGGGCAGCGGCGACATGGCCACGGCGGTGCCCAACTACCGGGTGCGCGCGCTGAGCGCGGCCATGGCCGAAGAATCACAACCTGTGGAAGCGGGCAAGTCGCTGGTGACGGTAAATGTGAGCGGCAGCATAGAACTCACGCCACGCTGATTGTTTGGGCGCGCAGCGCGCCGGGCCAGTGTGCCTATTTGGGCGCTGCAGCGCTTTCGCTTGAACGGCGTTTCGCGTTCTGCAACCGCTGCAAGGCAGTGCCGTCACCTTGTGGGCGCGCGATACTGCGCCACCCCCCTCTGCCCCTGCAACCCCTGACCTAGCCAACAAGGACCAAAGCCATGCGCGTTAAAACCATCCTGTCCGACATCACCCTCGTCATCGCCGACCTGGAAGTGCATCTCAACGGCGAGCTGCGCAGCAGCCCCACGCTGTGCGCGCTCTTGCCCGCCAACGGCAGTCAAGGCGCGCGCGTGGTGCCGCTCAATACGCCTGACGGGCGGCCGATTTTGCTGAATATGGGCAATGCGATCGCGCTGAATGAAGAACCGCTGCAGGCCTGAGGCAGACCTTTAGCGCGTCGCTGGCAATGCTCGGGGCTGTTCGAGCCCGTTTAGGGCAGCGGGCTTAGTCCCAGCTCTTTCAAAAAGGCGTTGTGCTTGTCCTTGGCCGCCTTGATGTCCGCATCAATGCTGACTAGCTGCAGGTGCGTTGCAGCCAAATCAATCTCAGCGTCTGCCACCGCGGTGCTGATGTAGCGCGAAATGTTGAGGTTGAAGTCGTTTTTTTCTATCTCGGCCATCTCCACGCGACGTGAATAACGCGCCTCTTCATCGCGGAACTGGTAGGTTTTGATGATCTTCGCAATGTGCGCTTCGCTCAACTGGTTCTGGCGCTTGCCCTTGTCAAATTGCTCAGCCGCGTTGATGAACAACACATCGTCCGGCTTTTTACACTTCTTTAGCACCAAGATGCACACCGGAATGCCGGTGGAATAAAACAGGTTCGACGGCAGGCCAATCACGGTGTCGATGTGCCCATCCAGAAGCAGCTTCTTGCGAATGCGCTCTTCAGCGCCGCCCCTGAACAACACGCCGTGCGGCAAGATGATGGCCATCACGCCCTCGTCTTTGAGGAAGTGAAATCCGTGAAGCAAAAAGGCAAAGTCTGCGGCCGACTTAGGGGCCAAGCCATGGTTTTTAAAGCGGACATCGTCGGCCATGGCCTCGCTGGTATCCCAGCGCAGGCTAAAGGGTGGGTTGGCCACGATGGCATCGAACGATGGCTTTTTGGCTGGGTTTAGTTCGCGCAGTTTGTCCCATTCGTTGGTGAGTGTGTCGCCGTGGAAGATTTCAAACTCGGTGTCTTTCACCCCATGCAGCAGCATATTCATGCGTGCCAAGTTGTAGGTGGTGATGTTTTTCTCTTGGCCGTAAATCTTGCCAATGCCGTACGGCCCCATGCGTTTGCGCACGTTCAACAGCAGCGAGCCCGAGCCACAGGCAAAGTCCATCACGCTCTCTAGCCGCTGCTTGTGCCCGGTTTTGGGCTCTTGGCTATCTAGCGTGACGATGGTGGACAAGATGTCTGAAATTTGCTGCGGTGTGTAGAACTCGCCCGCCTTTTTGCCCGAGCCTGCCGCGAACTGGCCAATCAAGTACTCGTATGCGTCGCCCAGTGCATCAATGTTGGTCGAAAAGTCGGCCAAGCCTTCGGCAATTTTTTGAATGATGGTGCACAGCACGGCATTGCGCTCGCTGTAACCCTTGCCCAGTTTGGATGAGCCCAAATCAATCTCAGAGAACAGGCCTGCAAACGTGCTCTCGAACGATTCGTTTTCGATGTACTTGAAGCCAGCTTGCAGCATGTTTAGCAACTCGCCGTTCTGCGTGCGGGCCATTTGGGCCACGCTGCTCCACAAGTGCGCAGGCTGAATGACGTAATGCACCTTGCGGCGCATTTGCTTTTCAAACGCAGGGACGTCGGCGGCGTTGGCGGCATACCAAACCGCCAGCGGCACTTGCTTGGCCTCAGCGTCTACCTTGGGGTAATCAGCGCCCAGCTCTTTTTGGGCGGCGACCTCGTAGTTGTCAGACAGGTAGCGCAAGAAAAGGAACGACAGCATGTAGTCGCGAAAGTCGTCTGCGTCCATCGAGCCGCGCAGTTGGTCGGCAATGGCCCACAGCGTTTTGCCCAGTTGTTTTTGGTTGTGTTCTGTCATGGTGTCTTTACAACGTAGATTCGGAACGCACTGCGTGCCAAATCGACATGGTTGATTTTGAGATGCGCAGCGTCATGTCTTAGTTCGGTTTTTCAGACTATATTCCAGCGCCTTCAGGTTGGCTTCATCTTGGCTATCGGCCTGTGCTGCCTCTTGCTGTTTACGGCGCTGGTCAAAGTCCATGAACAATGGCTCTATCTGCTGCTCCATGCGAGTGTGGCTAATCTTGCCCACATGGGTAAGCACCGTAAAGCCGTTGGAGCTGATGATCTTCTCCACGTTTTTCTGCCAAAAGGCCATGCGAATCTCTTGGCGGTTTTTGGTGCGCAGCTCTGCAGTTTCTAAAAAGATCACCACCAGCCGGTTCAGGGTGTCGATCTCGTCTTCGGTCAAATAATTCTTGGCGACCACAATGTCTTGCTTGCGCGCCTGCGCCCCTTTCCAATGCAAAAGACCAAAGTTGGGGTCGTTCGCATTGGCTCGGGCGGTGATCAGCTCTGCGGCCGTCTTTTGCGTCACCGCATAAAGCAGCATGTTTTGCACGTTTGCAAAAAACTGTTGGGTGGCTTGGTCTGTCTTGTCGTAATCGCTGCTCAGCGCAAACAAGTCGCGCACCTTTTGGTAAAAGCGCTTCTCTGAGGCCCGAATGTCGCGGATGCGGGCCAGCATCTCGTCAAAGTAGTCTGGGCGGCCATCGGGGTTTTTCAACCGCTCATCGTCCATCACAAAGCCCTTGGTCAGGAACTCCTTGAGCACCGTGCTGGCCCAGCGACGGAACTGCACGCCACGGGGTGAACGCACCCGGTAGCCTACGGCCAAGATTGCATCTAGGTTGTAGTGCCCTACACGGTAGTTTTTGCCATCGGAGGCAGTTGTCAACTGTTGGTTGACAACTGAATTTGGGTCAAGTTCTTGCTCAGAAAAAATGGCTTTCAGGTGCTTGGCAATGTTTTGCTTAGTGGTCTGAAAAAGCTCAGCCATCTCAAGCTGCGTAAGCCAGACCGTATCCAAATCTGCACGAAGCTTGATCTGGCTTTTGCCATCTTCGGTCGTGTAGAGAATGAGATCGTTCATGCTTCAACTGCCTCCACCGAAGGAAAAAGCTGCTGCATCAAACCCTTCTTGTGGGTCTTGAGGGTGTCAAGTTCTTGGTTGGCGGAGGTGATGAGGCCGCCGAAGGTGTCAAGGCAGGACGCTATGCGCTCTTGTTCTTGCAAATTCGGGAACAGGAATTCTTGTTTTAACCAGGCCGGCAGCTTGAATAACATTTTTTCAATCACGATACCAACGCTGCAATTCATGAATGAAGCGCTAACTGAAGGCTGCATTGCAAACCACGAGAAGAAATCTATCGAACAGTCACCTTTCGGCGTCAAAACTGAATACTCATTGGAAACGACAGAGCCATCCAGTTCTGCCGGGACAAGCCCACAGGCATTGTGAACAATCTGTCTTTTTGAGATGAGGAAGTCTCCCATACTCACCAAAAACTGGGATTTAACTAATATCTCGCGGCCCTTCATGACACCCCGCGAAACAAGCCCACCATATCGACGCTTGACTGTCACGAGACGATATTCGGCCTCATCAGAGAGTGCTATTGGTCTCTGAGCTTCTACGAGCTGGCTGCCAATCTTTCGGAGTTTCCATGGCCCAGCGTCCTGAAACTCAGGAAACCGCAGACGCGGTTGGGTTTCGCCTTCGCGGGGGAAGAGTTGTTGCATCAGCCCTTTTTTGTGGGTTTTGAGGGCCTCGACTTTGCGGGCTTGCGCAGCGATCAGTTCGTCCAATGAACTTAGGCAGTCAGCGATTTTTTGTTGCTCATTTGGTGATGGAACAAGCAGGGGCACTTCTGCCAAGTCTGAAGAGTTAATAGCTGGATAGCTGGATCCTGTGCACTTCGCGATTACTCGATCAACGAAGTCGTCAACATGAACTACCTGAAACAGAAATTCAGGCGAATCCTTTGCTCTTAGCTGCGCATATCCAGTAGATGCAACATAGCTCGAATTGTCGTTTTCTTGAAAAAAGAAGTTGTTGCGCTGATATGGTCTAACCATCTGAAAAATTACATCACCTTCATTTAGAACCCTCTGGGCTCTGCTTGGGGCCTCATTTTTTTTGACAATCTTTTTCGCTATCAGCTTTCCAGCTTCGACTGACTCCAGATCAATGTAAACAAATTGGTCTGGAAGTATCGGGCTAGATGGATTTACCTCGCACGCGTCGCTCAGCTTACAAGGATGCCAAGCTTGAAATTCCCGAAACTCAGGGAATCTCAACTTAGGCACTAATTTTTTCTGTTCATTCATTTCAACAAGGCCTTTCCTTGTGCGGTCAGGCGGTATTGCTGCAAGCGGCTGTTGGGTTTGTCGGGGATGGTGCGCTCAGTCAGGCCTGCCGCCAGTGCTGGAGCGAGATACAGCTTTTCAAAGTTGTCTCGCCCCTTCAGGCTGAGCTTTTCCATCAATGTTTTGCGGCTCCAAGACCCTTCACCCATGGCTAAGAGCAGGGCTTCGACTTGCCCTGTGACTTGCCCTGTGACTTGCCCTGTGACTTGCGGGGTGACCGGGGCCTCGACTTGCTCTGTTGCTTCTTCCTCATACACCGGCCCAGTGGCCGCAAAGGTGATGCGCAAAAAATTCTCAGTGAAGCGAAAACACTCCGGTCCATAAAACTCGGTGATGCGCGGCAGGCCCGAGCCGAGGTGTTCCACCATTTCCAAGTCTCTGAACACGCGCATCAGCTCTTTGTTGCGCGGGATAGAGTAGCCCTCAAAAAACTCAGCCGGGGTCAAGCCCTCGGGCAAGGCGCAGGCCGAGGTGATTTCGATGCGGTCGGCAAAGATTTCAAACTTGGGCGGCGCTTCGCGGCTGTAATCGTTGTGGACGATGGCGTTGATCACGGCCTCGCGCAGGGCCACGGCGTTCCAAAGGCGGCGGTCAATGCGGTCTTTGGGGGTGATGGTGCTGGCGGTTTTGTTCTCTATCTCCAGCTTGTCGAGCACGGCCTTGGTGGCTTTGATGAGCGAGCAGTGGCCGTATTCGTTGTTCTCCATCAGGTGCACGCGATTGAGGCCGCGGTACTTGGCTACTTTGATAGAGGTGCTGTTTTCATCGGCCAGCAAATAAGCGGCGTAGTTGAGCGCGCCGTCGTCGGTGGTGAGCTCTAGGTTGGCTTTGAACTGTTGGCCGAGTGGTTTGCGTTTTTCTTCATAGTAGATACGCAGTTGCTCAAAGCTCAGGGCTTGGCGGTGGGCTTTGATTTTGCCAATCGAGTTACGGGTGCGGTTGGCAAAGAGCCGCTCAATCATGGCGTTGGGCATGGGCTCGGCGGCGCTGCCTAGGCGAATGAAGCAGCCTTTTTCGCTGAGGCCGTATTTCTTTTTGGCATAGGGTTTTTCGCTACCGCTGGCCACGATGAGCTTGATGCAGCGCACGCCTGGTGGGCCCTCTTCTTCGAGCACATCAAACAAGCCCATGGCCGAAGGGCTGATGTTGTTTTTGATGCGGTCTTTGACCTTGAGCATATCGCCATCCAAATCGGCCACCCCCACACGCTGGCCGGTTTTGTCGATACCGATGAAGATAAAGCCGCCTTCGTGGCTGTTGAGAAAGGCGACGACTTCTTTTTCTAGGTCGAGCTCGGGGGTGAGCTCGCGCTTGAGCTCAACGCGGTGGTTTTCGCGCAGGGGCTCAGTTTGCATAGGCCCTTAAGCCCGAAATCTCGCGCTCTCCGGCGCGTCTGGTGAGCAAAGGTGTCAACTCTTTCATCAACGCGGTTTCAGCTTGGGCGCGGGCTTTCCAACCCAAGTCCAAAGGAGTCATGAGGCTGGTCAGGGCGTCGCTGTCCAGAATCAAACGCTGCAAGGTGCTGTCTACAAAGGCTTGTAGGGTTGCAGGGGCCAGTTGGTGTTTGGCGGCGATAGCCGTTAGCTCGGCACTGTCTTTTTCTTTTTTGAAGCGGGCGTAGCCGTCGCGGATAGACGCTTCGCTCAAGCCCTCGCCTACCTTGAGGGTGGCAATGTAGGCGGCAATGTCGTCGCGCTCGTTCATAAACTTGGCGTCGGCACTGATGAGACCGATCAGTTCTTCGCGGCTCATCTTTTGCTTGCCCGGCGCTTGGCTAGAGAAGCGCGACATGAGGCCCACGATGTAGTCGTAGTCAATGACGGCGCTGGCAAAGAGCACGAATTCAAAGTCGAGCTGGTCTACCTCGTCGGTGGTGCCGCCACCTTCGCCTTTGCCGGTTTTGTCTTGCAGCGCTTTGAGGCGCTGCGCGGTTTCGATGTAAACACCTTTGAAGCCTTGCTGAACTTCGCTGGGCAAGATGTGCTCGATGGCAGCGGCGTCGCCTGGGGTGAGGTCGGTGTATTGGTCCAACTGCGTTTTAAGGCGCTGCACTTCTTTAAATTTCTTCACAAAAGCGGCGCGGGCATCGTCACCCTTGAGGT
>CAMDKE010000075.1 GCA_945901215.1 Comamonas sp. lk | reverse complement strand
CTATGCCGTCGAGCCCACAACGGGCTTGCTGCTGCGCACGCGCCAAGACCTCTACCATCCTGAATGCAGCTTTGACTTGAAGAGCACCCGGCACGGGACAATCAACGCCTTCGTGCGCGATGCCGTGGAGATGCATTACGACTTGCAGGCGTTCATGTACACGTTCGTGCGCGCGCTCTGTGAAGGCAACGGCAAGATGGCACCGTTCGCCTTCATTGCCGCAGAGACAGAAGAGCCTCACTCCATCCACCATATCTCCGCCGGTACTTCATTCATGAATAACGGTGCGGCGAAGTTCCAGGAAGTGTTGTCGGTGTACACGGCCTGCATGAAGGCCGACTACTGGCCTGATTCCAGTGCGGATGGCGAAGCTGAGATCGAGCACTGGCAGAGTTTTTCGAGCAGGTCGGACTGGAAAAACAGTTTGACGCTTTGATCAGCTAGGGACGATGCCCCGGGCCGGCGACCCTCTGATTGCTTTGCACAACCCAACACATACCCTATGCCCATCGCGTCAACCGTATTTACAAGCTCAATCCCGGTCGCAACCCCACGTCGGCGTCCACGATCCGATCAGCCGGAGTGACGGTTCACGGCTGGCCGGAATACCCAAATGACACCACATCATGGGGCAAGACCATTCCTCGGCCGTCCGGCACTGCGATTAGCCACCGGCGGAACTGAGGTGATTAGATTTGGAAGAGCGCCAGAACTGACATCTTGGCCGGCTAGCCAAGCTTCAATTAAAACCGAAGAGAAGAGCAACCTCTGGCCTTTTCGGCGGGGCAGCGCCGGCGGGAAACCCGGCGGCGGTTCAGCAGCAAATCGATACATTTGATGAACTGACAATCCGAGCAACTCAGCGGAGCGAGAAACGCTTAATAGGCCAAAGTGGCGGCCAGTAGAAGAGTACATTTTTTGAGTCCTAAGGACCCGGCTCACTCAAAACACGCATTCCCGTGCGCGCCGAGGTGAAGTCCACCCCATACGTGGGATGAGAACGGCCCTTTGAGCCGGGCAAGGCAATCCTGTACTTAATACGCACAGGATCGGGGCGGGTTCCCCTGGATGCCAACAGGCGACGGACCGGCGAAGTCGCTAGCTGTGGCAGTAACGCCTTTAGAGCGTCATCGGCTGTTTTTGATGGCGAGCGCTTGTCTCGCTAAGTCTCACGCCGAAGCATGGAACCTTATAGAAAATGATACTACTAAACGAGCGGTCAAGCAAGTGACCATTCAAAGCACCACTGTCTAACCACCCCTATCCCAACTTGTGCCATTGTTGTGCCAAAGCCACTGCGAGAGGTTGCAAAAGATTGCAAAGTTGTACCAAATTTGTGCCAACGAGGAACCAAAAAACAACAAAAATCCCGTTACTTGCGTAACGGGCTTTTTGTAAGTCCTTGATTTACAAGGAAATTTTGGCGGAGTGGACGGGACTCGAACCCGCGACCCCCGGCGTGACAGGCCGGTATTCTAACCAACTGAACTACCACTCCTGGTAGCGACAACGTTACCGTTGTCTACTTTTTGCTTTCATCACTTTGCAGTGAATCTGGCGACCCCACGGGGATTCGAACCCCGGTACCTACCGTGAAAGGGTAGTGTCCTAGGCCTCTAGACGATGGGGTCAAAACCTTGGAACAATCCGATTTTCTCGAAAACTTGTGGTGGAGGTAAGCGGGATCGAACCGCTGACCTCTTGCATGCCATGCAAGCGCTCTCCCAGCTGAGCTATACCCCCTAAACCGAAGAACTCCGCAAAGCGGGGATCTTTGTTTCCGAGCCCTCGAGTATAGCCAGTTATTTCATGCCTTCCCCAGCCGTGTGAGAACTTTTTCTCGATCGCACAGCGCCAGCACCGCATCCAAGGAGGGGGTTTGGGCCGTGCCCATTACCAGGACGCGCACCGGCATGGCGAGTTGGGGCATTTTCAAACCCGTCTCGGTCAGAACCGCCTTGAGCGCGGCGGCGATGCTGGACTGGTCCCAAGTGCAGTGTGCCAGTCTGACCTGCAACAAAGCCAAAGCGGGCCTGATGGCATCGGTCACGTGTTGCGCCAGTTCGGCAACATCCGGCCAAACGTCCGAATAAAAACGTGCCGCCCAATCCGCCAGCGCAACGGTGGTGTCGCAACGGTCTTTGAACAAATCGCATAGCGCCGCTAGTTGTTCACCAGCTTGCACGTTCTGGCGCTGCAAATGCGCCTGCACCAACGGTGCCAATGCCTCACCCGACATGGCCTTGAGGTGCTGTGCGTTGACCCAGCGCAGCTTGGCCTCGTCAAATTGGGCAGCGCTGCGACCCAGGTGGTCCAAGTTGAACCACTGCAAAAACTGCGCGCGGCTGAAAATCTCATCGTCGCCGTGGCTCCAGCCTAGGCGGGCCAGGTAGTTGACCATGGCCTCGGGCAAGTAGCCTTCCAGCGCGTACTGGGTGACTGCCTTGGCGCCATTGCGCTTGCTCATTTTCTCGCCTTGCTCATTCAATACGGTTGGCAAGTGGGCGTAGATGGGAGGCGTTTTTCCCAGGGCGTGAAAGATGTTGATCTGACGCGGCGTGTTATTCACATGGTCGTCGCCGCGAATCACATGGGTAATGGCCATGTCCATATCGTCGACTACCACACAAAAGTTGTAGGTGGGGGTGCCCACGGCCTCCCCCGTTTGCGCTGGGCGCGCGATCACCAGATCGTCGAGCTCATCGTTGCTGATCTCGATGCGACCTTTTACCTTGTCCTCCCAAACCACGCTGCCGCCCAGCGGATTCTTAAAGCGCAACACTGGCTGCACACCCT
Organism: Comamonas sp. lk; assembly: GCA_945901215.1. Lineage (GTDB taxonomy): Bacteria > Pseudomonadota > Gammaproteobacteria > Burkholderiales > Burkholderiaceae_C > Allorhodoferax. Next base: position 7,356 of record CAMDKE010000075.1, on the reverse strand, counting down.
CCGGTACGGGCGGTAGGACTTTGCCTGGCTCGGGGCGCCAGGTGCCGTCGTAACGGGGTTTTTCTTTGGCTTGCATCTGACGCTCGCGCAGTGCGTCGAGCTCGTTCATTCCCATGTAGCAAGGGTAGACACAGCCCGCAACCTGCAGCTCCAGCAGCACCTGTTTGTAACGGTCCATACGCTGCATTTGGTAGAACGGGCCTTCGTCATATTCCAGCCCCAGCCAGCGCATGCCTTCGATGATCACATCCACCGCCGCCTGGGTGCTGCGGTCTTGGTCAGTGTCTTCAATGCGCAAAATGAAGTCACCACCGGTGGCACGGGCAAAAGCCCAAGGGTAGAGCGCCGAGCGGATGTTGCCCAGGTGGATAAAGCCGGTGGGAGAAGGCGCAAAGCGCGTACGTGTTTTGCCCATGTTCAAGCTGCCAAACTGTTAAGGCCACGCAAGAGGTCGGTCTTCAAATCGTCCAGGTGCTCCAAACCGACGGCCACCCGGACGAGGCCTTGCACCACACCTGCCGCCTGGCGCTGGGGCTCGGTAATGCGGGCGTGTGAGGTGCTGGCAGGATGGCAAATCGTGGTCTTGGTGTCACCCAAATTGGTAGTGATGGAACACACCTTGGTGCTGTCAATAACATGGAAAGCCCGCGCGCGGGCTGCCGTGGGATCTTGGCTTTTGACTTCAAACGCCAACACCGGTCCACCAGAGCCAGACTGCTGGCGCATCGCCAGCGCATGTTGGGGGTGCGAAGCTAGACCAGGGTAATGCACGCGCGCTACTTGTGGTTGGTGTTGGAGCCAGGTCGCCAGGGCCAGCGCATTGGCGCATTGCGCGTGCATGCGCACCGCAAGGGTTTCCATCCCCTTGAGAACCACCCACGCATTAAACGGTGACAGCACCATACCAGCCGTGCGGGTGATGGGTAGAAACAGGTCGTCAACGTCTTTTTGGCTGCAGCAAATGGCTCCGGCAACGACCCGGCCTTGGCCGTCCAGGTATTTGGTTCCCGAGTGGATGATGTAGTCCGCGCCAAAGCGCACCGGTTGCTGCAAGGCGGGGCTACAAAAGCAGTTGTCCACGGCCAGCTTGGCCCCGGCCTGGTGCGCGACGTCGGCCAGCGCCTGAATGTCGCACACATCGGTCAGCGGGTTGGTGGGAGTTTCAGCAAACAGCAGCTTGGTGTCGGGGCCCATCGCCGCAGCCCATGCGGATACGTCAGACTGTGCAACGAAACTGGTACGAATGCCAAATTTGGCAAACTCCACCGAAAACAAGCGAATGGTGGATCCAAAAACCGACTGCGAACACACCACATGGTCGCCGGCCTTGAGCAATCCCATGCCCAGCAGCAGGATGGCGGCCATGCCACTAGAAGTGGCAATTGCGGCCTCGGTACCTTCCAGCGCGGCCAGGCGCAGTTCCATGCTTGTGACGGTGGGGTTGCCCACGCGTGTGTACATGTAGCCTTCTTCCTCTTGCGCAAAGCGACGGGCAGCGGTCACCGCGTCGGGCTGGATGAAACTGCTAGTCAGGTACATCGTCTCCGAGTTTTCGCCGTATTGGCTGGGCTCTATCGAGGTGCGCAGAGCCAGTGTGTCGCGGTGCAAGTCGGGAGGGAGTATTTTTGCGGTCATGGGCTTATTCCATCGGGTTGGGTAAGGCCAAACGGGACGCATCGTCTTGGTCCTCTTCGCTGCCACCGCGCGTGGCGCCCATTCGGGCGATATCGTCGCTGGTGATGTCGCCGGTGACGTACACGCCGTCAAAGCACGACGCGTCAAAGTCGGCAATGCTGGTGTTTAAAGACCCCACGGCTTTTTTCATGCCGTCTACGTCCTGGTAAATCAGCGCATCGCAGCCAATGATGGCGCGGATTTCCTCCACATTTCGGTTGTAGGCGACTAGTTCGCTGCTAGTGGGCATGTCGATGCCGTAGACATTGGGAAAGCGCACGGGTGGCGCGGCGCTGGCCAGGTAAACCCGGCGTGCACCAGCTTCGCGCGCCATTTGCACAATTTCCTTGCTGGTGGTGCCGCGCACGATGGAGTCGTCCACTAACAGCACGTTGCGGCCCTTGAACTCACTGGCAATCACGTTGAGCTTTTGGCGCACCGATTTTTTACGCACCGCCTGGCCCGGCATGATGAAGGTGCGGCCCACATAGCGGTTTTTCACAAACCCCTCTCGGTAGGGCAAGCCCAAGAGCTGCGCGAGCTGCGCCGCGCTCGGGCGGCTGGATTCGGGAATGGGAATGACCACGTCAATCTCGTTGGGCGGCACGGTGGAAATCACCCGCTTGGCCAGGGTTTCACCCAAGTTGAGTCGCGCTTGGTAGACGGATATGCCATCCATCACCGAGTCGGGTCGGGCCAGATAGACGTATTCAAAGATGCAGGGGTTGAGAGTGGGCGCGTCGGCGCATTGCTGCGCCAGCACTTCGCCTTGCAGGTTGACAAACACCGCCTCGCCCGGGTCAATATTGCGCTCAAACTTGTGCATCGTGCCCTCTAAGGCCACCGATTCGCTGGCCAGCACCACATTGCCCGCGCTGCGGCCCATGCACAGCGGGCGAATGCCATGCGGGTCACGAAAGCCGAGCACGCCATGCCCGGCGATCAGTGCAATCACCGCATACGACCCCTTGACGCGGACGTGCACATTGCGCACGGCGGCAAACAAGTGCGCGGGCTGCAGCGGCATGCCACGGCTGGTGCGTTCAATCTCATGGGCTAGCACGTTGAGTAGCACTTCCGAGTCGCTGTCGGTGTTGATGTGGCGGTGGTCGTTGGTGAACAATTCGCGCTTGAGCGTGTGCGCGTTGGTAAGGTTGCCGTTGTGCACCAGCACAATGCCAAAGGGAGCGTTGACATAAAACGGCTGCGCCTCTTCCTCGCTGTAGGCGTTGCCCGCTGTCGGGTAGCGCACCTGGCCCAGGCCGCAGTTACCGGGTAGCGAGCGCATGTTGCGGGTACGAAAAACGTCTTTGACCATACCTTTGGCCTTATGCATGAAAAACTTGCGCTCTTGCTGCGTAACGATTCCCGCCGCATCCTGGCCACGGTGCTGTAAGAGCAGCAAGGCGTCATAAATGAGCTGGTTGACAGGTGCGTTGCTGACAACGCCTACGATTCCACACATGGTCTTGGTTTACTCGCTCAGGGTAGGTATTTTGAAAACTCTTGGGGCAGCAGCGGCTTGAGACCTAGCAGTGCCAGATCCGCTACATGCGGGCCCTGCGCTTCTTGCCACCAACTAACCTGCTGTAAAGGCGTCATATGCACCACCACCGCAACGGCAAGTAAGAAGATGGCGCCCCGAAACGCACCAAACAGCCCTCCCAGAATCCGGTCAATGGGCCGCAGGCCCACAGCGGCAATGGCTTTTTTCAAAAAAAACACGCCCACGGTGGACAGCACCAATGTGGCGACAAAGGTCAGCACAAAGCCCCCGGCATAGCGCACCGCGTCGCTGGCTCCTCCCAAAGGAATATATTGCGCGGCCTGGGGCGCCAGCCACTGGGCCAGGATGAATGCGGCTATCCATGACAAAAGGGACAGCACTTCTTGCAACAAACCACGCATCAAGCCAATCAGCGTAGATGCGGCCAGAACCGCCAAAAAAATCCAATCCAAATCAGCCATTCCTGCGCGCCACTACAGCCGCAACACCGCAGCAGGCAAGTTCAGTGCTTTAATTTTTTCAGCGGCCTTTTCCGCCTCGGCTTTATCCTCCCACGGACCCACTCGGACCCGCGTGCGGCGACCATCTGCGTTGGTGATGACCTGGGTATAAGTCTTTAAGCCGGCTTTTTCCAGCACCGCCCGTGCTTCGCGCGCTTTTTGCACATCGGAAAAAGCACCCACTTGCACAGCGTAACGCGCCGCATTGGGGACGGGTTCGGGAGCGTTTTTGCCCTGCAAGATGGCTTTCGCTTTAGCCTCATCGGCTACCTGCGCTGCCACCTTGCCCTCGTCTTTGGGCTTGCCTGCAACCTCTGGCTTAGCGTCGGCTTTGGCCGTTTGCGTTTCAGGTGCAGCTGTGACCACAGGGTCTGCCGCGTGCGCCGTAACAACGACCGGTTCCGGCGGGGAAGGCTGTACTTCGGACTCTGCGGGCGCTTCCACAGACTTGGCGGTCAAAGGCTCCACCTTGGTTTTGTCGGGGATTTCAATCGCAATGTCAACGGAGATGGGTCGGGGCTGGCTGTCAAATAGCATGGGGAAACCCACCACCCCCAACAACACCAAGGCGGCTGCACCGATTAAGCGATGGCGTGCACGCTTTCGCAATGCGTCCAGACTCTCAGGCGCGGGGCCTGGGGTTGACTGCTCGGCGCCATTTTTGCGGAATTTAAAAAAGGGCATAGCGGATTATTTTTTATTCAAGAACGCAGGTGCGCGCCGTGCAGTCGAGGCAGCCCTTGCGCCATGACGCCGCCCACCGTGTAGAACGACCCAAAAACAACAATTCTATCAGCGGGGTCTGCGCCAGCTACTGCGGCGGCCAGCGCGCTGCCAGGGTCAGAAAACACTGCAGACGTGGCATGCACCGGTGGATTTTGCGCCTGCCAGCGTGCCTGCAGGGCAGCCCCGGTGGCGGCGCGCAAGGTGGGCAAGTCGGTGAAGTACCAGCGGTTAATGACTGGGTTGATGCGTGTGAGCATGGGCGCGAGGTCTTTGTCGGCCATGGCGCCAAAGACGGCGTGGGTGCATGGGAAATAGCCCATGGCGTCCAGATTGGCCGCCAGCGCGGCCACCGAATGGGGGTTGTGCGCCACATCGAGCACCAGCGCGGGCTGGCCAGCAACGATTTGGAAGCGCCCGGCAAACTCCACAAACGCTAGGCCATTACGGATGGCCTGGGCGGTGACGGGTAGCTTCTCGCGTAATGCGGTCAGCGCCGCCAGCGCGCCCGAGGCGTTGACCAGCTGGTTAGCGCCGCGCAGGGCCGGATAGGCCAGCCCGCTGTAGCGCCGCCCGCGCCCGGCCCAGCTCCATTGCTGCGGGTCGCCCGACACGTTGAAGTCTCGGCCCACGCGCCACAGGTCCGCGCCTAGGCGCTGCGCGTGGTCAAGTACGCTTTGCGGTGGGACCGGGTCGCTGACCACCACCGGGCGTCCGGCGCGCATGATGCCAGCCTTCTCCAGGCCAATGGCTTCACGGTCATGCCCCAGAAATTCCATATGGTCGAGGTCAATGCTGGTGATGACGGCGCAATCGGGGTCGATGATGTTGACCGCGTCCAGGCGCCCGCCCAGGCCCACTTCCAGAATCACCACGTCCAGCGGCGTGCGCGAGATGACGTCCAGAATGGCCAGGGTAGAAAACTCAAAGTAGGTGAGCGACACCGCATCCCCTTGGGTGCGCGCAGCCTCCACTGCGGCAAACCCGGCAACAAGCGCGTCGGCTTGCACCGGCTGGCCCTGCAAGCGCAGGCGCTCTTCAAAATGCACCAGGTGCGGGGACGAATACACGGCCGTGCGGTAGCCAGCCTGCAACAAAATGGATTCGAGCATGGCGCAAGTCGAGCCCTTGCCGTTGGTGCCCGCCACGGTAATGACCGGGCAATGCAGCGCCAGCCCCATGCGCGCGGCAACAATGCGCACCCGCTCCAAGCCCATGTCGATGTTTTTCGGGTGCAGTTGCTCGCAGTACGCCAGCCAGTCGTTCAGGTTTTTCATATACCCCACATTGTCGCGCAGCGCTTGGTGCGCCCTCTGGCCTGCGCTGCACTGGCATGATGCCGGTCATGGCACCTACATCCACCCATCCACCATACCCGCCGCGCGCTACCGTCTACGGCATTCCCAACTGCGACACCGTCAAAAAAGCGCGCGACTGGCTGAGCACCTCCGGTGTGGAGTACCAGTTCCACGACTTCAAAAAAGCGGGGGTGCCCGAGGCGGCCTTGGCTGATTGGCTGCAGGCGTTGGGCTGGGAAGCGTTAATCAACCGCAAAGGGACCACCTGGCGCAAGCTCGACCCGGCCTTGCAAGCCGCCACCCAGGACGCGTCCAGCGCCAGCGCCCTAATGCAAGCCCACCCCAGCGTGGTCAAACGCCCCGTGGTGCGCTGGCCCGACGGAACTTTGAGCGTGGGCTTTAGCCCGGCGATGTTTGCGGCCCACCATGGCGCACTTCCAGGCGCCTAAATCCTTCCTAAAGCGCACTACCGCTGGCCTTTAAAATGCCCGCTTTGCGCCGCCAGACCCAAGCATGGCTTGGCACGGCTCCCATACCCCTCCTCCATTGATCGACCGCATATGACCACCACCCACCTCCAAGGCGCCACCGTCGCCACCCAAGCCAGCGTTTACTTTGACGGCAAATGCGTCAGCCATGGCCTCACCATGCCCGACGGCAGCAAAAAATCGGTTGGCGTGGTCTTGCCCGCCGAGCTGACCTTTGGCACCGCAGCGCCTGAAGTCATGGAATGCGTGGCCGGTAGCTGCACTTATTTGCTGGCCGGTGAAACCGTGTGGCACAGCGTCACAGCGGGGCAAAGCTTTAGCGTACCGGGCGACAGCAAATTCCAGATCCGCGTGACCGAGGCCTTTCACTACATCTGCCATTACGCTTGATCGCCTGCGGCGCCACTCTTTCGCAGCGCACCACAGCGCGCGCCCACTTTCATTACCCGAGCATTCCATGTCCACTATTCTTCAAAGCATCCCGGTTGGCCAAAAAGTGGGCATCGCCTTCTCTGGCGGTCTGGACACCAGCGCCGCGCTGCACTGGATGCGCAACAAGGGCGCCATTCCCTATGCTTACACGGCCAACCTGGGTCAGCCCGACGAGGCCGACTACGATGAGATACCGCGCAAGGCCATGGAATACGGTGCCCAGAACGCCCGCCTGATTGACTGCCGCAGCCAACTCGCAGCCGAAGGCATTGCCGCGCTGCAAAGCGGCGCTTTTCATATCTCAACCGCCGGCGTCACCTACTTCAACACCCCGCCGATTGGCCGCGCTGTCACCGGCACCATGCTGGTGGCCGCCATGAAGGAGGACGACGTCCACATCTGGGGCGACGGCAGCACCTTCAAGGGCAACGACATCGAACGCTTTTACCGCTACGGCCTGCTGACCAACCCGGCGCTCAAAATCTACAAACCCTGGCTGGACCAGGCGTTTATTGACGAGCTGGGTGGGCGTGCCGAAATGTCTGCCTTTATGACGGCTGCGGGCTTTGGCTACAAGATGTCGGCCGAGAAGGCCTATTCCACCGACTCCAATATGCTGGGTGCCACCCACGAGGCCAAAGACTTGGAGCATTTGAGCAGCGGCATGATGATCGTCAACCCCATCATGGGCGTGGCGTTCTGGAAAGACGAAGTCGAGGTCAAACGCGAAAACG